>JAFVQA010000051.1 GCA_017505015.1 Clostridia bacterium | reverse complement strand
GCAAACGCTTATTTGATGTTGGTTGTGTAGATGTTTGGCAAAGACCTATTGTTATGAAAAAGTCGCGTATGGCTGTTGAAGTGTGCGTGCTTGTTGCTGAAAGAAATAAAGATGTTGCAGTTGCAACTTTCTTCGACAATTCCACAACTTTAGGCGTTAGGGCAATGACTGTTTTGCGTGATTCTCTTAAACGCGAAGTTATAAATTTTAATTCGTCGCTTGGGCAAGTTCGCATAAAACGAGCGATTGATTTGGGAAGAGTAAAAGCTGAGTTTGACGATGTTGAACGATTGGCAATAGAAAAATCGATGTCATTTGCACAAGTAAAGGAGCAAGTTGAAACAGAATTCAAAAATTCTGGACTTTGAGCGTTTGATTAAAAGCTTCGAGCGTGTTGTAGTCTGCCTTTCTGGAGGAGTCGATAGTTGCGTTTTGGTTGCTTATTGCGCGAAAGTTTTAGGGGCTGAAAACGTTTGTGCGTTTGTTGGCACGGCAAGTTATATGATTTCGTCAGAAATCGATTACGCTAAAAAACTGTGTCGACAACTAAATGTCAAAATAGAGTTTTGTGATGTCGGGTTAGGCGAGATTACAATGGGTAATCCACAAAACAGATGTTATTTGTGTAAGAAAAACATTTTTGAAAAAGCTTGTGCGTATGCAAATTCAATCGGATTTAAATTCGTTTTAGATGGCACAAATTTTGATGACTTGCAGCAATCGCGTTTGGGCAATATTGCAAAAGATGAGCTTGGGGTGAAAAGTCCGTTTGCGTTGATGCAAATAAACAAGACAGAAATCCGTGAGTTAGCGATTGCACTTGGTTTAAAAATGTTATCGCAAAAAACATCAGCAACATGCTTGATGACAAGGTTTCTGGTTGGTGCAAATGTTGATGCGAAGCTTCTAAATTCAATAGAGCTGGCAGAACAATATTTGAGAGATTTAGGTTTTCTGCTCGTGCGTGTGCGTTGTTATGGCAAGTATGTCGAAATTCAAGTTGCCCCAGAAAACGTAGCAGAGCTTTTGAAAGACGATATGCAAATTTCGATTAAAGAAAAATTCAAACAGTATGGATTTTTCGATGTTCGAGTTGCAAAAAATGGTTATGATTTTGGTTGTATGCAAAAGAGGTAATTATGAATGTCCGAGAGATCTTGATTAAATTGCAGTTGGGAGAAATAGATGTCGATAACGCAGTAAAGTTGTTGTCGAAAACATCGGTTGCAGATTTGTCGCACACGCGATTAGATTTCGACAGAACACAACGCACAGGTTTTGGCGAAGTCGTTTTTGCGAAAGGAAAAACAACGCAACAACTAATAGATATTTTTTCCGAGTTTGAGCGTAGGGGAGAAAATGTTTTAGCAACGCGAGTCAGCGAAGAATCTGCAAAAGCATTGTCAGAAAAATTTACAAATTTGCTGTATTGCGAAATTGCAAAAACCATAATTCTTAATTCCAGAAAACAGGCAGAACAAACAGGTTTGGTGGCAATTGTCAGTGCTGGAACTTCAGATATGTCGGTTGCAGAAGAAACTCGAATAACAGCAGAGTTTTTTGGCTCAAGAACAAAGTGCTTTTATGATTGTGGAGTGGCAGGCTTGCATAGGCTCATAGCAAATATCGAAGAAATCCGAAAAGCAAATGTTGTTGTTGCAATCGCTGGAATGGAAGGTGCTTTAGCAAGCGTATTGGCAGGCTTGGTAAAAGTTCCTGTAATTGCAGTGCCAACGTCTGTTGGTTATGGTGCGAATTTTGAAGGGCTTAGTGCTTTGCTTAGTATGATAAACTCTTGTGCAAATGGTGTGAGCGTTGTTAATATTGACAACGGATATGGGGCTGGATACATTTCTTCTATCATAAATAAACAGGTAAAATAAAATGGAACAACAAACTACATTGATTGCGTTAACTTTGACTGCTGCAGGGTTGGGAATTTTTCATACGTTGATTGGTCCCGATCACTATTTGCCGTTTGTGGCACTTTCGCGAAACAAGAATTGGAGTATTTCAAAAACTCTTTTGATTACATTTGGTTGTGGATTAGCACACACGTTGTCGTCGGTGTTGATTGGTTGCGTAGGTATTTTTATAGGATATAGTGCAGGTGTACTTGAAGAAATTGAAGGTGGCAGAGCAGATATTGTTAAATGGCTTTTGCTTGGGTTTGCAGTTGCTTATATCCTGTATGGGATGAAGCGTGCAATGAGTTGGAAAGTTGGTAGTGTTCATCAGCACGAAGATGGCGTAATTCATTCGCACGGAAGTTTTGTAAGTCATACACACAATGCTCCTATTACAAGCGATGCAAGTTTTTGGGCGATATTTGTTATCTTTGCTTTAGGTCCGTGTGAAATTTTAATTCCACTTGTTGTTGAACCTGCAGCTCGTGGCGATTGGGTTGGTGTTTGGAGCATTTCTTTGGTATTCTCAACAGCAACTAT
>JAFVQA010000050.1 GCA_017505015.1 Clostridia bacterium | reverse complement strand
TCACTTTCGTTTGGAGAGCAAAAACCACTAATACCATTTTGCATACGCAAAGTTTTGAGTTCGTTTTTTCTGCCGGTAAGAATTTTGTGAACGTATGACTGATGGCCAACGTCCCACAAAATTTTGTCACTTTCGTAAAAAACGTAGTGTAAAGCCACTGTGAGTTCTACAACCCCCAGATTTGAAGCAAGGTGCCCGCCATTAACCATGACAACGTCTAAAAGATATTGCCGGATTTCATCGCACAGCACCTTCAATTGCTTTATATCAAGTTTTTTCAAGTCGTTTTGACAAGTGATTTTTTCGATATACATACTAATTTTTTTTAAATACAGACAAAACTCTTGCAACCATATAAATGATTTTGTTTGAGTTTGTCATGGCATAAGATTTGCCAAGTGATTTTCCAAATACAGTCAAAGCCGCAATAAAAGCACTGAACAATACACTGATGATAATTGAAGTTCCATCTGCAAATTGTTTGATCACTATTGCCGCACCACAAGCACCACTGATAATACCACAAATATCACCAATAATATCTGCACACACAGAAGAAACTTTTTCTGCATTTTTAACAAGTTTTACTGCAGTTTTTGCCCCTTTAACCTTTCTGGCAGACATTGATAAAAACGGTTGAATATCACAAGAAGCAGCGGCCGTTCCTATCATATCGAAAACTACTGATAATAATATAATAAAAACAATAAGAATATATGCCACTGCAAGTGGAGCATTTCCCATTACCAACTCGCAAATCAAACTGAAAATAAACGACAGCGCAAGTGTGAGAAACAACACTATTACAGGCCATATGTTTTTTCTTTTTGATTTTTTATTTTTTTCTTCTTTTTTTTCTGTTTTCAAGTTTGAAGCTTTTTCGTCTTTCAAAATAAACCTCTATAAAAAAATAAAACAGGTGGTGGTAAATTAGGTAAACCTTACGGCATAGGTTCAGTAGGGTTTCCCTGCAAGTTACTCCTCGTCGCCGTCGAAGCAGTTTCCTTTTAAAACTTGCATTGCGTTGTCACCAATCGCAAAACTGAATCGCCACTTAGTCCGTACTATAATCCCTAAAATACCTGAAATACAGCCTAGAAGATTTCCTTAACAAACACCCAGACATCTATCCTCTTTTGCAACGCAAATTTCATCACGCGATCGCCTTCACTCGTTGGCCAACGGCCGAAGGCGTAATCGTGAATCCCGATTGCAATCACTCAAGACAGGCTACACTGTACACAGCACAAAAACAGCACCGCATAGCAGGTTTATACCTTATTCAGTAACAAAACCAAAAGCGTTTGCCACCGATACAAGTCTCCACGGAAAATGGGAATCAGCCGTATGCCATTACAGCCTACCCAAGATCCTTAACTCCCAGCATCAGCCCCTGTTTGGGCAACAAAAGCCAACACAAGAAACTTCATCGTTATGCCCTTTGACGATTTTTTACTCCCGTCTTTGATGAAAAAGTGTCTGACTAGGATACTGCACCACCAGTTTATTTAATTATTTTATCACATTTTTAAAAATTTATCAAATTGTTTAGTATATGCCAAAATTTAATGATTTCTTTTTAAATTATAATCAAGCAACTGCTCAAAAAAAGAAAGTTTTTCCTTTGCAAAACAATCATTTAATTCATTTAAAGCCTGATTTGTATACTTTTGCAGTTGATCTTTAGCACCATCAATGCCAAGCAAATTTGAAAAACTCAAATTTTTGTCACTTTCGGCATCAAGCAAATCATCGGCAATCTGAAAAGCAATGCCAAAGTTTTTTGCAAATTCACACAGACTTTCTTTTTGCTTTTTGCTTGCACCACAATATATTGCAGTTGAACAAACACAAGCCATAACAAGTTTTGCAGTTTTATTTTCTGTCAAAAACTCAAGTGTTTCAAAATCGTTGGTTTTAGTTTTTGAAATATCAATCGCCTGCCCACCAATCATACCACAAATGCCACTGCACTCAAAAACAAACTTTATTGAATCAAAATAGTTTTGTGAACAAACACCACCAAGCAAAGTTTCTGATGCAAGATTGAGCAAACCATCGCCAGCAAGAACAGCAATATCTTCACCAAATTGTTTGTGGCAAGATGGTTTTCCCCTTCGAAAATCATCATTATCCATACATGGCAAATCGTCATGAATAAGCGAATAAGTGTGTATCATTTCAATTGCCATTGCAATTCGCTCCACATTGTTGTCATATACGCCAAAAAGTTTTGCAGTTTCAAATACAAGTGATGGACGCAATCGCTTTCCACCGTCAAGTAAACTGTATTTTATTGCCTCATTAACTTGATTTTTTGCAAAATCATCAGCAACTTTTTTTAGCAAAGATTCTGTTTTTTTTGCATTTTGTCTTAAAGTTTGTTTAAAATCCATTTTATTTTTCCAATTCTTCTTTTATTACTTCAAATTTTCCTTTGTAGTTGTCAAGATAATCCTGACATTGTTTTGTAAGAACAATTCCTTCTTCGAACAATGCCATACTTTCATCCTAACTTGCTTGTCCACTTTCTAACTTTGACAATATATCCTGAATTTTTTTAAAGTTTTGTTCAAAATTCATCATTTCACCTCAACGCTTTCTACCACAGCAGAAACGCAACCATCTTTAAAAGTGATGTTAAGTTTGTCACCTTTTTTAACATCGTTTGCACAAACTGTTTTGTCGTCTTTTAGAACAAGCGAAAATCCTTTTTGCAAAATTTTTGCAGGGCTATTGTCATCAAGCCTTTGCAACACATTTATCAACTGATTTTGTTTACAGTTTAAAACAAAATTAAATTGTGATAACAATGCTTTTTTTGTACTTGCTATAATTTCACTTTTATTCTGTATAAACGATCTAAAAAATACTGACTGACTTTTTAATCTGTTCACTAAATCGTCAAGCATACCCTGAACGTTTTGAGTGGAAATTTCTGCAGCAACAGATGGTGTCGATGCCCTGTAATCTGCCACGAAATCACACAAGGTAAAGTCTGTTTCGTGTCCTACTGCCGAAATAATTGGTTTTTTGCTCTCTGAAATGGCATAAACCAGTGTCTCACTATTAAAGGGTGACAAATCTTCGCTGCTGCCACCACCACGTGTAATAATAACGTTATCCACGTTGGTGTTTTCAAAATATTGCAATCCCCTTATTATTGTTTGTTCGCTGTTTACACCTTGAACCCTGCTGTCATAAAGAACAATATCAATTGTTGGATTTCTTCTGCGGGATACGTTTATTATATCCTGAATTACCGCACCTTCACTTGAAGTAATTACACCAATTTTTTTGCAATTTGTAACTATTGGTTTTTTGCGTAACGGATTGAAATATCCAAGATTTTCTAATTTTTCTTTAAGTAACAAAAATTGCTTAAATTTATCACCAATTTGCTCTTTTTGCTCAATTTTTGTGGCAAAAAAAGACAATTTTCCTCCTTTAACGTAATAGTTTGGTCTGCCTGAAACAATTACTTTTTGCCCATCGACAATTTTTGTTTTTGGTGGATTATAACAAAAACAGTCTATTTGTGAGTTTTGGTCTTTAAGTACAAAAAAGACAACTTCACTGCTTTGCCTGCAACTGGAAATTTCGCCTTCGACCTTGAGGTCGTAAAGCAAAACTTCGCTGTCTAACAAGCCTTTGAGAAAGTTGCCCAATTGTGTCACTGATATAGTCATATTGTTATTTAGATTCTTTACTTTCGATTGCTGCTGCATACGTATTGAACATAAGCATTGTAACTGTCATTGGACCAACACCGCCAGGAACAGGTGTGATCCATTCAGCAACTTCTGCAACTTCATCAAATTTTACGTCGCCAACAAGTTTTTTATCTTTAAAGTTGATGCCTACGTCAATTACGATAGCACCTGGTTTTACGTGATCTTTTGTAATAAGCTCTGCCTTGCCCGCTGCAGAAATAAGGATATCTGCCTGCTTACAAATTTCGGCAAGATTTTTTGTATAAATATTGCAAATAGTAACAGTTGCCTGTTCTCTCATCATAAGCATAGCCAAAGGTTTGCCAACAATGTTACTTGCACCAACAATAACAACGTGTTTGCCAGGAAACTCTACCCTTGTTGATTTAAGAAGTTCCAACACACCTGACGGAGTACATGGTGCAAATGCAGGAAAACCATAATAAAGGTTGCCGGCACTGACTGGGTTGAGACCATCAACGTCTTTTTTAGGGTCAATAACACATGAAACTTCTTTTACATCGATGCCTTCTGGCAACGGAAGTTGCAATAAAATGCCACTTACTTTATCATCGTTATTGAGTTGTTTTATAACGTCTTTTATTTCGTCTACCGTTGCTTTTACAGACAGTTTGTGATGATATGCCGTAATACCAACTTCTTTGCAAAGGCGAAGGTTGTTTTTTACGTATGAAGTAGCAGAAGGATTATCGCCAACCTGCACGATAGCAAGTCCAACAGTACGACCTTTATTTTTAAGTTCATACTGGCAACACATTTCTGATACCATATCTCTCATTTGTTTAGACAATTCAATTCCGTTAAGAATTTTAGCCATAAAAAAACCTTACCTACCTTATCTTAATTTTTGTTTACTTGCGCTAAAATGCCATTTACAAAGCCAACACTCTTGTCTGTAGAAAATTTCTTGGCAAGCTCTACAGCTTCATTTATGCAAACTTCTGCAGGAATGTCTGTGTTTGACATTTCATAAATAGCCAAAATCAATATTGCTAAGTCTACTTTGTAAATGCGTTCAAGTTTGTAACCTTTTGCCAAACTTGCTGCTTTTTCTTGCAAAGACTCAAACTGAGCAACAACGCCGTCATAAGTGTCTGTTATATATTTAACGTCATCGCCAGTGAGATATTTTTTTTCAAACAAATCAAGACCAAGGTCATTTTTTTCTTTTGTAAAAAGATATTCAAATGTCAAACTAAAAGCAACTTCTCTTGCGTATTTTCTCATAACAATCCTTTAATGTACAACAACCCTTTGTTAAACAAAGGGTTTTGTGCGTTATATTATTCAAAATCTACGTCTACAACGTGAACGTTAACGTCTTTTACTTTAAAGTTAGTTGCAGTTTCCAACTCATTTTTAATACGTTTTTGAACTTTATATGCAATTTCTCTAACGCTGTCTGCAAATTTAACTTTTACGTAAACGTCAATATAAATGAGGTCAGAAACACTTTCAACTCTTATACCAAGGTTGCGTCTGTTGTTTACTGAACCTTTTTTTGCAGTTGAAAGTTCTACACCATCAATTTTATCCAAAGAATATTTAACTATTGGGGTGATGATATCACTGTTGTAAATTACTTTGCCGTCATCGCTGGCTTTTGAAACAATTTTCATAACTACACTCCTATTGTAGTCAATTTTAACACAAAAAAGCCATAATTACAACATAAAACAATTATTTTGTTGACAATATTTTAACCATGTCAGACGACGTATTTGTTTCATTTTTTATTGTGCTATAAATTTTTGCAGTATCTTCACGCGTGATTTCATCTGCTTTTACAACCACGTTAATATTGTCGTTTGTCAACCCAACACTAACAATAACGTCCTCGTATCCTTTTGCTTTAAGTAAACTTTCCAGCAACAATTCTTTTTCCATAATTTCTACAAGTTTGAGTTTTTGATTAACTGCAGTTTGTCTCGCATCTACAAATTCTTCACCCTCCATTGCTATTACAGAGTCAAGATACAAAATTTCCTGATTACGTTCGCTTTGTCGAGTTTCTCTATAAGTTGTAAAAAAACTTGCAGTTGCTGTTGATGCATCGTCAGTTTGTTCTTCACCCAATAAAGTAAAGTTGAGCACTACTGCAATTGCCAATACAAGCACCATTATTGACAAGACTAACACCTTTATTCTTTTTGACATAAATAACCTCCCTTTATGACCTTTTAAAGACTTCTATATTTCCATTAGGCACTTTTAACAGT
>JAFVQA010000049.1 GCA_017505015.1 Clostridia bacterium | reverse complement strand
GTTGGCAAGCACCCAGCAACAGCTACAATCAGTGCTCAAAACAATAACTTCAAGTTTGTGGTAAATGGTGCAGATTCAAAAACATGCACAGTAGAAAATGCTTATGAAATCACACCACAAAGCGTAAAACTCACTTTGTCAGGCACAAAAACATATGACGGAAATAAAGTATTTACTTATGGCACAAACTTGTCAGTAACAAGTGCAACTTATCTCAATGGAATAAATAAAGATAAAGTTGTAACAGGCGAAGATTTGTCAAAATTGCTTACTGCAATGAGCTTTAACGTAACAAAAGCAACGGCAGTGTCTGCAGATGTAAACACAGTTGACAACACAATAGAAATCGAATGCACAATAGATAGTAACTACAAAGTTGATGCATGCACAGCAACTGCAACAATCAACCCACGTAAAGTGATTGTGACTTTGAGTGATTCAAAACAATACGATGGAAGTCCATTCAGTGAAACAATCGAGATTGAAACTGACCTTGGTCATACACTTTCTGTAGAAGTAACAACAACTGGCAGTGATGTACAATGGGATGCTGTCAATAAAAAAGCTTTGCCATACGTATACAACACAACAAACCCATCAAATCAAATAACAAATGGCTTTGAAATAACAAACCTTGAGTTTAATTGTGACATTGCAAACTATGAAATCATATATGATTTGTCTGCAACAATCACACCTTTTGAAATCAAGCTCTTCTACGGCACAGTAACAAAAGACTACGATGGAACAAACCAAAAAACAGTAAATTCTGGCGAAGCAATCAGCTATTGGATTAGATCTGTTGATGAAAATGGCAACCCTATCTGGGACCCTGTTAATAACAACGAACTTAATGATAAAATTCCAGGTTGGGGCACAGTTGAACATAAACCATTTAAACTTGAGTTTGCAAATAGCACTATTACTGGGGCTGATCCAGACACTGGCGAATTGATCAATGTCAACACATATCAAGGCACTGGAGAAGGCGCGGACACAGCACTTGTATCAAAATACACAAGTGAATTCAGTTCTAATTATGCTGTCACAATTGGTGTAAAAACATTGGTCATCAACCCACGCAAAGTGACTGTGACTTTGAGTGATTCAAAACCATACGATGGAAGTCCATTTATTAAAGACCTCACAAAACTTGTAGATGGTCACGAACTTTCAGTAAAAGTAACAACAACTGGCAGTGATGTACAATGGGATGCTGTCAACAAAAAAGCTTTGCCATACGTATACAACACAACAGACCCATCAAATCAAATAAAAAATGGCTTTGAAATAACAAACCTTGAGTTTAATGGTGACATTGCAAACTATGAAATCATATATGATTTGTCTGCAACAATTAATCAACAAAAAGTAAAAATTCAATTAAAAAATCAATGGTCATACTATGGTGAAGATATCATTGATAGGCTTGATCACGATGCTTATGTGATTATAGACAACTCAATTGATAAAACCACTCTCGCGATTGAATTGGAAGTGGAAGGGCTTTCAAGCTCAAGTAACGCCTATAAGTATGAAGAAAAAATTTCAGTTAAAAGTGCAAATTCAAACTACGAAATAAATGTTGATAGACCAGCAAGAAGTGATGATAAACCAGATCAATACTATGGTGATTATGAAATTGTTAAGGCAGAAATCAACTTTAAAGGTAGTGAAAATGCAAGTGCAACAGGAATTCTCATTGCTGGATTTGATTATAAGGGTGGTAAAATAGAACTTAGCGCAAAAACAATTGAGAGCAATTTAATGCTTACGGCATATTTTGCTGGTGATCATAAAAAAGCGGGTGATCAAATAGATGCTCCGGCTGAAATTTATGATGGAAAAGTTGTTGCAACTGTTGATATTGGGGGTACTTATAAATACACTCTTAAACTTATAAACGAAACAAACTATGGATTCATTGAAGAAAGTGATGCAATTGTTTATGTAAAAGCAAAATCTGTGGCAGTAGGTGTTAGCCTTTATACGTTTGAAGATGCACTTGCTAAAAAAGCGAATATGGTTGTCAAAGCTGACACACAAACAGCCGAGGGTGATGCAAAAGATTTGTATAAAGGAGGAAAATATTACACAATTGTAAAAACTGCAACACTTGATTTGCCATATAGTAATAGTGGCTCAAATTGGTTGACTGACGAAGCATCAACTAATGCATCACATGCTGATAGTGATTCTAAGAATAAGTATGTCGAACTTAAATTGTTAGATGATTTTGTTTTGACAAATGCAGGAACAATCAATATAGGCGGTCAATTAGGTGCGTCAGGTGCACCAAGTGGTTCGCATGCAAATGGTCATACTGCTGGTCTTTATGCACAAATTACAATGTGTAAAGGCTCTCAAATTAACAGCACTGGTACAATACAATGTTATGGTTACATAAAACAAGAAGAAAGCTTGGCTCAATCTAAAAAAGAATCAGATTGGGCATCTGTAACAATAGAATCCGGTGAAATTTATGCGCCATTTGTAGTGTATGATTTCCGAGGTGGTGCTGTGACTGGCGGTGTTTTCTATAATGCTAAGCCATCTATGTCTTCACTTATTACTGCCTCTAGAAATAAAACATATGTGGCACCGTTTACAATGTTTGATGTACCAAACGTTCATTCATTACTTACAATTAAAAATGCGGGCATAATGATTGGTCTTGCAGATTTGTTTGCAAGCGACCAACATAATACAACAAAGATTAAACTTGTCGGTGCGGGAAGAGAACATATGATTGCACTTGATGCAAACGATCCTCTTTCAAAGGTGACTTTCAAATATTATCCTGATTCGGCAAACAATATTGTTGATCATATTGCAAGTGTTGATGCAGATAAAGAGGCTTTGTGTGGATATACCGATATTTCTTTGTATGGAAAAGTGACTACAAGTTCTCTTAGCATGCCAATAAAGCTAGCATTTAAAGGCTATAATTTGGGAACAATGGATATTTCAATGGATGGAATTTATTTCCCTCTTTCTTGGAAACAGCGTATCAATATTTATGGCACGTTAGAAACTAATACTATGTTTAAACTTTTGCCAGGAAGCAAAGTTACTGTTCATACTGGAGGAACGTTAATAACAACAAACTCAATTGTAGTATATGATTTGGAAACAAAAGCATTGTGTGATTGTGGTTCTTGCCAAGAGAGTCATTATATTGACAAAATGAATGGAGCAATGTATCCAACTAATGTAGGAGACGCAAAATTTGTACTTGACGGAACACTAAATATTGCAGGAGGCAGTTTTGGTGGAAAAATTATTTCATCTGAGGGCAATTTTGGGGCAAAAATAATTGTTGGAGATGTTCAGGTATCTTCGGTGGGTTCTCAAGAAGCGCATGCAGTATATGAAAGCTTTGTGAATTATGAAACTTTCGAGTTTGATGCAAAGTGCCGTTTGGAAGAAAGCACTGAGTATACAGGTCTTGGTACAAAGACTATTTATTATGGTGATGGAAAAGGTTCTTTCTTTAAAGATGGAACAAAAGAAACTTATACAATAACTTACATTGTTGGTGGAGAAACTTATTTTGAACAAATAGTTACTGCTAATGATCTTGTGCCAAATCCAAACGTTTCAATAAACGGCTATGTAGTTGATAAAGATAATTATATTGTTTGGTATACAGATGAAAATTGCACAAGTACTTATGCATTTAACAATAAGCCAACCAAAAACGTTACACTCTATGCAAAAATGCAAGAGTTTGATCTTACTTATAATGTAGTTGTAACAAAACTTGATGCAAATGGTAATCTTGCAAAAGAAACTCACCAAAAACAACAAGGAGTAGAAGGCGAGTTTGATAACTACATATCAATTGCAGGTGGATATCAAGACAGTAAGTTTACAATTGCCGATATGGCAGATGAAAACTTTGGTATTGCAACAGCAACTGCAAAAGAAGGATACGTATTCTTGGGCTGGTATAGTGATGAAGATTGTAGCTACCCAATTAGTTCAATTGATGGTTTTGGTACTTTTAATCTTTATGCAAAAGTAATGGCTGAGAATTGCACGTTTACAATCAACTTTGCAGATGGTCATGATGATGTCCAAGAAGAGTTTGAACCGGTCTATGTTGGTTTTGATGATGAACCTGATTTGAGTGATGCTACCAGTGTTATTGATGAATATTCAAGCAACATTTCATTTAGCAAATATTTTGTTGGCTGGTTTGATGACGACTCAGGTACCAAGTTTGAATCTTTGCAACAATGGCGTGAGGCAAACAAAAACGGAAACCAATTGATGCAAACAGGTTCAATTACTCTCAGAGCACAGTGGTCAAATAAAGAATTTATTCTTAAATACGACAATGGAGAGTATTTTTATCATACTGATAATGACAAATTCCAATTGCCAGATTTAGATATAAGCGATGCAACCGTTATTTGGACAAAAACTGCAGTGTTGTCTAATAGTGGTTTAGAGGCAGAGGCTACAGAAACGTTAGATGGATTCTATTTTGCAGGAAGAACAATGTGTTCAAAAGCAAGACTTCTTGGTGAATATACTAATTGCACGTTGTATGGCGAATCTTGGTTTATTGCTGATTCGATATCTGTAACAGATAAAGACAACGATGGAAAATATGACTATGATGGTGAACATGCAAACGTAATGCTCTATGGTCTGGATCTCAACAAAATAAAAGTAGATATGGACCCAGACTTAGAAGACCAAGAAAAAGAGGATGTTAAAGCAGTTGGTACTTTTATTAATAAAAGTATTCAAAAACTTTTCATAGATGGTTCTTGTTATACGGCAAATCCTAATGCACAGATTGAAGGTCTTTCTAAAAACGATAATTATATAAAACAAGGTGCTTGTGGTGGTTCAGATACGCAAATGTACAAAATTAAATATGCGGGTGCATTTTCTAATAATCCAGAATTGAAAGAGGATGAGGTTATTTATGGTGTCAATGGTGATGGTAATTCCGTGACTAGAAAAATGCTTGGTGACCATGCATTTGCAAATACCAAAGATTCTGCTGACAACGATTCGGATCCTATCGAAGGTTTCGGATCTTTAATTTCTGATTTTATCAGTGGCGGTCCTGGTGATGGTTTCTGGTTCATTTTGTTGCCGGCGTTTGCACTCTTGCTTGCAGGTGGCTATTTGAGCCTCAAGGGTAACAAAAAACAAACAAACTAATTAACTAATCAAAAGTGTGGTGCAGACAAGATCTGCACCACACACAAAAAGGTGAAAAATGTATCCTACAATTAATTTATTTGGCATGTCGTTTGACTCTGCAAGGTTTTTTATGATACTTGGCATTTTTGCCATGATTGTCGTAAATTTGTTCAGAGCAAACAAGTTTGGCATTTCAAAATTAAAATCGGTGGCAATCAGCATTACAAACAACGTCGGTGCCTTTGCAGGAGCAAAAATTTTGTTTCTGTTAGAAAATCTCGACAGTTTGCAAAGCAACATTTCATTTGGTGGTTTTTCATTTTATGGCACAGTGTTTATGTTGCCTGTGTTTATGCTCATTACCTATAATTTTTATGGTATGGACAAAAAACAATTTTTAAATTTTTCAACCCCAAGTGTATTGATGGAACTTGCTTTTTATCGCACAGGATGTTTGCTTGCGGGTTGTTGTTGTGGCATTCCGGCAGGGTGGGGTTTTGCAATGGCTCATTCGCCAGAAGTTTTGCGTGTGCCTGTTCAATTGATTGAAATCATTTTGGATCTTGGCATTTTTGCGACTTTGCTCTATGTGGAAAGAAAACCATTTTTTAAAGAAAACGGTTTGCTTTATCCATTGTTTATGGTTTGCTATGGTGTGATAAGGTTCATTATCGAATTTTTCCGTGTGCGTGACATTCTGTTGTGGGGTATGTCAGAGTCTCACTTTTTGTCATTGCTTTCAATTGCAATTGGCGTTGTGTGGATTGTGCTTGCAGTCAAAAAGCACAACAAAAAAGCGTCTGCCTGACTTTGGTGGGCAAACGGTAGATTAAACGTAAAATATTAAAAGTGAGCAAGGTTGTTACGTTTGTTCACTTTTGGTTGAATTGGTTGACAAAACAAGTCGTTTGCAACTAAAATACAAAAGTTAGTGTTTTTTGGTGAAATGTGTCATTTTTTGCCATATTTTACCACAAAAACACACAAGTTCTCTTTATATATAAAGGAGATTAAAACAAAAAACAGGAGGAAAACGGACATGGCTGTTTTGAAGGTGGATTCACTTTGCAAAAAATATGATCCGAAAGCGACAGAATATACTGTCAAAGACATCAACTTTAGTGTTGACAAGGGCGAAATTGTTGGTCTTATTGGTCACAATGGTGCTGGTAAAACAACAATTCTCAAAAGCATAATGGGTATGTATGCCTTTAACGAAGGTGACGTTTCTATTGCTGGTCATTCAATCAAAAGCAATCCAGTAGAAGCAAAACGCAACTTTGGTTTTGTTACAGACAACCATGCTGTGTTCCTTAAAATGACTGGTTTGCAATATCTTGCTTTTATGGCAGATATTTATCAGGTGCCTGCAGAAGTGCGCCAACAACGTGTTGACGAATTGCAAAAGATTTTTGTGCTTGGCGATGCAATCAACAGACTTATTGGCACTTATTCTCACGGTATGAAACAAAAAATCTGTATGATGGGCAGTCTTATGCACCAGCCTGATTTGTGGATTTTGGACGAACCTATGGTTGGTCTTGACCCACGCACTGCAAAATCTGTTATTGATTATATGAAGGCATATGCAGCACTTGGACATGCAGTGTTGTTTTCATCACACAACCTTGACACGGTAGAAAAAGTTTGTGACCGTGTTGTTATCATCAAAAAGGGTGACCTTGTTGAAAATCTTGACGTAAAAACATTTACTCAAACAAAGGATGCCAAAGATTTAGAGGAGTATTTCTTGCATGAATAAGGCTCGTTCTCCATTCTTTGCCTTGCTTTCAAAGCAACTCAAAGAAGATTTCAACATAACAAAAGGCAAAAAGTTTGACGTTTTTGGCATGCTCATCAACCTTATTATTTCTGTTGCCGTTGTTGCGTTGGTAGTGTTGGTTTTTAACAACTTTATCAGCACCTATCTCAACATCGAGGTAGACAAAGTAATTAACGTTTCTGCACGTCAACAAGAAATTCTCACTTTTGTATATGGTCTTGTTATCATTGCGGGGGTTGTTGGTGCGATAGGGCAAATCACCTATGGTTTGTTTGAAAACGACGACCTTAAAATTTATATTTCTTTGCCTTTAAGTCCAAACGTTATCGTTTTGGCAAAAATCATTGCAGTATATCTCAAACAAATAGTAACAAGTGCTGTGGTTCTTGTTCCATTTGCAGTTATGATTGGTCTTGCAGGTCAAAATGGTGCAAATTTTTACGTTATTATGGCAATAAGCTGTTTGTTTGTGCCAGTTGTTTCGGTTGCTCTTGCAACTTTGCTTGCTTTGCCGTTTTATGTTGTTAAACGTTTTGTTCGCAGCAGATTTACGGTAAACTTCGTTGTTACAACTGCTTTGCTTGCTTTGCTTTTCTGGGGTTATTCATTTATCCTTGGCCTTTTGGAGCAAATTCTTGGTGCAGGCGAACTTAAATATATTTTCACGGCAGAAACTGTTGCAATTATTTCTGCCATTGCAAAATGGCTTGTTCCTGCGGCAAACTTTGCAGCACTTTGCTTTGGTGGTAACTTTGTGATAAATGCTGCTATT
>JAFVQA010000048.1 GCA_017505015.1 Clostridia bacterium | reverse complement strand
TAAAGAAGGCAGAAAAATTTATGACAACATTCGCAAAGCAATTCAGTTTTTGTTGTCATCAAACTTTGCAGAAGTGTTTGCAATTTTCATTGCAACACTCATTGGTTTTCAAATTCTTGGCCCTGCACACTTGTTGTGGATCAATCTTATGACAGACACATTCCCGGCACTTGCACTTGGTGTAGAAGGGGCAGAAAATGACCTTATGCAAAAACCACCGCGTGACCCGGATGAAGGCATTTTTGCGGGTGGCATAGGTTTTAGGGTTGTTTATCAGGGCGTTATGCTTGGTGCACTCACACTTGTGTCATATCTGGTGGGCAACTATATGGAAACAGGCGCATGGGCATTTGTAAATTCAAACGCAGGCATGACAATGGCATTTTTGACTTTGTCTATGGCAGAAGTTTTCCACTCATTCAACATGAGGTCAATGAAACGCAGTTTGTTTGCGCAACGAAAACAAAACAAATGGTTGTGGGGTGCAGGCTTGTTGTCACTCGTTATGACAACTTTGGTTATATTCGTTCCTTTCCTTGCAAATGCATTTGGCTTTACAACAACTACTGTGAGCGAATATCTGGTTGCACTTGCACTTGCATTTGTGGTTATTCCAATTGTAGAGATAGAAAAACTCATTTCTCGCATAACATCAAAACGAAAATAAACGTTATAAAAAAGACACGGATTTTCCGTGTTTTTTTGTTTTTGGCAGATTATTTTCTTGTTGCAATAATATATATGCTCATTGCAAAAATATAGTTTATTTAGTATAATGATTCATATAAAATAAAATGAGGCAATTTGTGGCAAAAAAGACCTTTGGCAAGATTTTTTTGATATCACTCGCACTTGTGATAACAACCTATTTTACACGCAAACATTTTTCTGCACCTTTCGTTGGGGCAGGCATTTGTCTTGCGTTTTTTATTTTTGTTACACTTTGCGGGTTGTTTATTATGCAAAAAAGGGTTGGCCGCGAATATATTTCGGCAAAACAGGTTTCGGCATTCAAAATGTTCGAAATGATGCAGATGTTTGCAAAACTGGCATTTTATTTTGTTGCACTTTGTTTTTTTAACATTGTGCTTATGGATAGCGAACAAAGCCTTTCACGCACGCTAAACTATCTGTTGATTTGCGTTGTTGCGTTTTGTGGCGGACTGCTTGCAATATACTTCAGTTTTGCAAAAAGGGTGGCAAAAACTTTCGATTGCATAAACGTTTTTGTGTTTGGTTCTGCAATATGGTTGTTTGCATCAGTTTTGCTGTATAACAACTTTTTTAAATACAACGTAACGGCTTACGTGGTTTGTCTTGTTGGCATGGGCTTTGTATACGCTTCGTTAAAACACATTGCCAACAACGTGCAACAGGCGATGGAAATTGTCAGCTATCTGCCCGACAAACGATTTAAAAGGTTTTGCATTTACAGTGATATAAAGGCATTGCTGTTTGCCCAAGTAGTATTGCTTTGCATAATGATTGTTTTTCAAAACACAGACTATTCAACGCAACTTTTTTCAGATGCATTGTTGCTCACACCTGGTGTTTTTCTGGCTATAGCTTGTGTGTTTGCGTGTTTGCAACCGCTTGACAAAAAAGGCGTTGACAAACTGGTTGTCTATCGCACTTCGCTGGGTGAAGAAAAAGAAAAAGAACTTATTCGCAACAGCCTTGCTGAAAAAGTTATAAAAACAAAAAACAAAATTGGCATAAGGGTAATGACCTGGTTTGTGCGTCCGTTTTTTAAAAGTAAATGTGTTGGCAAAGAAAAAATAAAAAAAGGTGAAGGCCCGGTTATATTTGTTGCCAATCATTACGAAATATATGGCCCGATAATAGCCGTTTTGCGAATGCCCGCAAGTTTTCGTCCGTGGGTGATAAACGAAATGATCGATGACCAAAAGATAGAAGATCAAATGGTTGGTGGCATAGACAAAATAAGGTTTTTGCCAAAAGGCGTTAAAAAGCGTCTGCCAAAAGTTATCAAAAGGCTTATAAAATATATCATAACTGCAATGGAGCCAATCCCTGTATATAAAGGCAATTTGCGTGAGGTTATAACAACAATAAACCTTACGGTAGAGGCGATGCAGTCGGGCGACAATATTATGCTGTTTCCATTTATAAAGTGCAGGGTGTTCATATTCGGCGGCGGAAGTCTCTTGCAGGACTCAACAAGCAAAAGGAGCCTTTGGTACTATGAGGCCTTGCTTTTGCTTGCAAAGGTCTGCGGCTGC
>JAFVQA010000047.1 GCA_017505015.1 Clostridia bacterium | reverse complement strand
TCCGTTTTTAATGTGAATCACTCTGTCTGCCATATCTTTAAGAGCAACGTTGTGAGTAACTACAATTACAGTCTTTTTTTGTTGTTTGCACATATTTTGCAAAATGCGCAAAACATTTTTGCCCGTTTCATAGTCGAGTGCGCCAGTAGGTTCGTCACACAATAAAATTTTTGGATTTTTTGCAATAGCTCTTGCAATAGAAACACGTTGTTGCTCACCACCAGAAAGTTGAGCAGGAAAGTTGTTCATTCTTTCGCCAAGACCAACTTTTTCCAACACTTCTTTTGGGTCAAGGGCATCTTTGCAAAGTTCGGTTGCAAGTTCGATATTTTCCAACGCAGTCAGGTTTGGCATAAGGTTGTAAAACTGAAAAATAAAGCCAACGTCATGTCTGCGATATGTTGTCAGTTGTTTGTTTGTCATTCCGTTAAGGTTAACGTTGTCAACAAACAAATCGCCTTCGCTTATATTGTCCATACCACCGATAACGTTGAGCAAAGTCGTTTTGCCTGCACCACTTTGACCAAGTATAACTGCAAACTCACCTTCACAAATTTCAAAGTTAATTCCGTTAAGCGCATTGACAACAACTTTGCCAGTATTATATATTTTTTTTAAATTTTGTGCTTTAACAAAAGTTTTCATAAAACTACCTTGACGAAAATTTATTTTGTTGATACACTTGTATCATATTTTTACAAGTGTCAAATAAAAGTATTTCTTATTCACTATTATAGCGAAAATGCGTTCATTTGACGAGAGGTTTTTATGAAAGTGAAAAAAACTGATCAGCGTTCACGATATACTCAGTTTACAATTCGCAAAAGTCTTTTGCATTTGCTTACTAAAAAAACGCTTAAAGAAATTTCTGTATCAGAGCTTTGCAAAACAGCACAAATCACAAGGGGTACTTTTTACAACCATTTTTATGACGTTTTTGACGTATATGACAGCATAGAACAAGAGTTTATAGACCAACTTAAAACAAGGGTAGAAAGCACTGACGTGACTCACCTTGACAACAAATTTATTTTTGAAATAATCCAGCTTATTTACGACAACTATGATTTGATTTCTGTTTTGGTCGGCGATTTTAAAGATACAATGTTGTTTGAAAAGGTATATGATTTTGCAAGAGAAAAATATATAAGCGAGTTTGTAGTCAAACGTCCGGATATTGATTCAAACAAAATCAAAATGGTGTTTACTTATATTGTAAACGGTTCAATGGGTTTGCTCATTGAGTGGATAGAGTCAGGCATGGCAAAAACGTGCAAAGTTATTTCAGATGAAATCAGTGGTTTTGCACGGGTTTTGTGCAATGCATATTTTGGCGAAAAACTTAACTAAGCCTCAATATTGTTGACAAAAAACGAATAAAGTGTTTAACTATTGTTAATTGAATTAAGAAAAGTTTTGACGGAGAGAGTAACTGTTGCAAAACATCCAGAGAGAAAAACGTTTGGTGAAAGTTTTTTATGCAGAGCTTCAGCGAAGACCACTCCCGAACTGCAATGCCCAAATAACAGTAAGTGTTGCCGTATGCCTGCGTTAAAGGATAAGGTTTGAAAGAATCTGAGTAAAAAGCAAAGGTGGAACCGTGCACAAAATTAACGCACCCTTTACAGTATAGGTGAATTATACTGTTTGGGTGCTTTTCTTATTTTCAAAATATATTTTACAGAGGTTTGTAATGAAAGTTATTTACAGCAACGGCACAGTAGCAGAGTGCCCAAAAGAAGAAGAACTTCACGTTATCAGACATACTGCCGCTCACATTATGGCTCAGGCTATCAGTCATTTGTATCCACATGCAAAATTTGCATATGGTCCACCAAGTGACAAAGGTTTCCATTATGACGTAGATTTGGGGGATACAAAACTTACAGACGAAGATTTGCAAAAAATCGAAGCAGAAATGAAAGTTATCGTAAAACAAAACCTTCCAATCCGTCCATCAATTTTGCCACGTGACGAAGCAATTGCATTTATGGAAAGTAAAGGTGAAAAATATAAGGTAGAGCACATTGGCGATTTGCCAGAAGACGCCCAAATCAGTTTTTATACCCAAGGCGACTACGTAGATATGTGCACAGGCCCACACCTTTGCTATACAAAAGGTCTCAAGGCCTTCAAAATCACAACACAATCTGGCGCATACTGGAAAAACAATAAAGACAACACAATGCTCACACGTATCAACGGCATTGCATTTGCCAGCCAGAAAGAACTTGACGATTATCTCGTAATGCTCGAAGAAGCAGAAAAACGTGACCACCGTAAAGTTGGCAAAGAAATGAACTTGTTTATGTTCCATGACGAAGCACCTGGCTTCCCATTTTTCTTGCCAAAAGGTATGCTCGTAAAAAATGCTCTTATCGAATATTGGAGAGAAATTCACACTCGTGAAAATTACGTAGAAGTGCAAACACCGCTCATCATGAACCGTCACTTGTGGGAAACAAGCGGTCACTGGGATCATTACAAAGACAATATGTATTCTACAACTATTGATGACAACACTTTCTGCGTAAAACCAATGAACTGCCCAGGTGGCGTAATGGTTTATGACTCAAAACCACACAGCTATCGCGAACTTCCTTTGCGTGTTGGCGAACTTGGTCTTGTTCACCGTCACGAACTTAAAGGTGCATTGCACGGCTTGTTCCGCGTTCGTTGCTTTACACAAGACGATGCTCATATCTTTATGAGACGCGAACAAATCACAGACGAAATTATCAACGTAGTAAACCTCATCAACGAAGTTTATACAAAATTTGGTTTTAAATATCACGTAGAACTTTCAACTCGCCCAGAAAACAGCATGGGCAGTGACGAAGACTGGAATGCAGCAACAGAAGGTCTTAAAGGTGCTTTGGATAAACTTGGTTTGCCTTACGTTATCAACGAGGGTGACGGTGCGTTCTATGGTCCAAAAATCGACTTTCACCTTGAAGACTGCCTTGGCAGAACATGGCAATGTGGCACAATTCAGCTCGACTTCCAGATGCCACTCAACTTCCAGCTTGAATACGTAGATGAAAACGGCGAAAAACAACGCCCAATCATGATTCACCGTGTATGCTTTGGTTCTATCGAAAGATTTATCGGCATCATCACAGAACATTTTGCAGGCAAATTCCCAGTATGGCTCGCTCCAACACAAGCAAAAGTTTTGCTTGTGAGCGAAAAACACAGCGAATATGCAAACAAAGTTTTCAATGCATTGCGTGATGCTCACATCAGGGTAGAACTTGACGACAGAAGTGAAAAAATCGGTTATAAAATCCGTGAAGCACAAGTTGTTGACCGTGTTCCTTATATGCTCATCATCGGTCAAAACGAGGCGGACAACGGTCTTGTATCTGTTCGCAGCCGTGACACAGGCGCAACAGAAACAATGTCACTCGAAGATTTCGTTGCAAAAATTTCAAAAGAAAACAAAGAAAGAGTATAATTTTAAATAAAAAAAGAGGAGTGCATTTGCACTCCTTTTTTACAGATTTTTTCCTGCTTCATATGCTTTTGCTAAAACGGTTTTTCCTTTTACGTCACCTTTTGCCCATGTTTCAGAACCGTCAAACAACTCAACTTCATACGAGTCTGGCAAACATTCCAAAAAACCACGCAAATCGTTTGTTGCATAGTCAAGTGCATCAAAAGTGTCTGCTGCAGTCAAAGCAAAATAAAACTTTTTGTTTTTAATTTCTGTATATCTTGGATAACATCTGTCTATCATTGTTTTCATTTGTGCACATATGCTATAAAAATAAACAGGGGACGCAAGCAAAATAACGTCTGCATCAATCAGTTGTTGCAAAACGTTTGCCATATCGTCTTTTTGAACGCATATGCCACCGTTGCCACGGCATACGTCACAAGCCATGCAAGGAGATATTTTTTGTTTTGCAAGGTTTATTTTTGTTGCTTCGTGACCAGATTCTTTTGCTCCTTTCAAAAACTGGTCACAAATCAAATCGCTGTTGCCACCAATGCGTGGGCTTGAAGATATTGCCAAAACTTTCATAACAAACCTCTCAGGTAATCTTTGATTAAACACTATCACAATAACGTTTGCAAATCAATAGCAAAACAAAAAAACGGAGTGCTTTTGCGCTCCGTTTTGTGTTTTAAATTGGTTATCTGTTGAGGATGAGTTTTGTGAGTTCAACTGGGTCAACGATTTCATTGCCTTTATAAACACGCATATTGCCAGAAGCGATTTCGTCAATAAGGATAACTTCGTCGTTGTTATAGCCAAATTCAAATTTGATATCCCACAAATCAAGACCGATTGTTTTGAGGTCGTCTGCAACGATTTTTGTGATTTTGAGTGTTTGTTCTTTCATGCTTTCAAACATAGCAGGTGACATAACGCCCAAAGCAGCAAGACCTTCACCAGTTACGAGTGGGTCGCCCAAAGCATCGTTTTTAAAAGTGCATTCAACGTAGCCACCTTCGATAGGTGTGCCGTTTGCAATATATTCACCATATCTGCGCACAAAGCTACCTGTTGCAACCAAACGGCAGATAACTTCAAGACCGTGACCAAAAACTTTGCCAGGCAATACTTCCATAGTAGCATCTTCGATATTAGCACTTACGTAGTGAGTTTTTATGCCGGCTTTTTTGAGCAAGTCGAAATAATAAACAGAAGTTTGTAAGTTTGCTTTGCCAATGCCGTCGATAGTGAGGCCAACAGAGTTTTCGCCTGGGTCAAAAACACCGTCTTTGCCTGTGCAGTCGTCTTTAAACTTCAAC
>JAFVQA010000009.1 GCA_017505015.1 Clostridia bacterium | reverse complement strand
TTTAAAAAAAATAAAATTTCGAGCAATATTGCTGCAAACGTTGATACTCCAAAACTTCATGATAAAGAAATTATCAGACTTGAAAATGATGAAGTCGGAAAATTGCTCAATCTTGTGGAAAATGGAAGTATGGCAACAAGACAACAAAATGCATTTAAAAAGAAAACTCAACTTCGCGATTTTGCAATGTTATCTCTGTTTTTAGGCACTGGCATTCGTATAAGCGAATGCGTTGGTTTGAATATTGATGATATTGATTTGAAAAATTGCAGTTTTGTGGTAACAAGAAAAGGCGGAAACAGAGTTGTCCTCTATTTTTCTGAAGAAGTTGCTTCTGCATTATGCGAATATATGGAACATCGTGTTTCTGATGAAACTATTCCGGCTGGTGAACGTGCTTTGTTTTTATCTTTGCAAAAACGAAGAATAACCGTTCGTGCTGTAGAAAATTTGGTTAAAAAATATTCTTCACAGGTAACCCCTCTCAAAAAGATAACGCCACATAAATTGCGAAGCACTTTTGGTACAGAACTATATCGTGCAACCGGAGATATTTACGTTGTTGCAGACGTTTTGGGGCACAAAGACGTTAACACTACTAAAAAGCATTATGCCGCAATCAGCGATGATATCAGGCGTGAAGCTTCATTAAAAGTAAAATTACACAAGGATGACAATGACTGAAAAAAACATATTTGATAAAAAAGAAATTTCACAGGTTTTGCTTGTTGGCATTGATTTGTCGCAAACAGATTTTTATGATTCTATGGATGAATTGCGTGAATTAACTTTGACTGCAGGCGGAAATATTATTGGACAAGTTATTCAAAAAAGGCGCAGTATTGACAAAAATCACATTTTAGGCCCAGGTAAATTAGAAGAAATTAATGATTTTGTTAAACAACACGGTGTTGATCTTGTTATTTTTAATGAAAATTTATTGCCTGCACAAATTGCTAATATTGAAAATCTTGTTGACTGTCGTGTTATTGACAGAACAATGCTAATTTTAGATATTTTTGCACAGCGTGCCAGAACGGCCGAAGGTAAATTGCAGGTTGAAGCTGCGCAATTGAAATATCTTCAACCAAGACTTGTTGGTCGAAGGTCTGATTTGTCTAAACTTGCGGGTGGTATTGGCACTCGTGGACCTGGTGAAACAAAACTTGAAACAGACAGACGTTATATAAGAGAAAGAATACGCAAACTTGACGAAGAAATTGAAAAATTGGCGAAAAACAGAAGTCTTTTGCGTTCAAAACGTGTTAAAAATGAAAATCTTGTTGCCATCGTTGGTTATACGAATGCAGGAAAATCAACGTTGTTGAACACTCTAACAAATGCAGATATTTATGCAGAAGATCAGTTGTTTGCAACACTTGACACAACTACACGACGAGTTGTTTTTGAATCCGGTTCCTCTGCGTTGTTGACTGATACGGTTGGTTTCATTAGAGATTTGCCACACGAAATTGTTAAAGCATTTAAATCGACGTTGGAAGAAGCAGTTTTTGCGGATTTGATTTTGCTTGTTGCAGACGTTTCTGACCCGCTTTGTCAAGATAAAATTGAAGTAACAAAGCGTACGTTGGAAGAAATTGGTGCAGATGCAAAACAGATTTCAGTTTTTAATAAATGTGACAAACTTGATAAAGATTTTAATAATCAACTTTTGCAAGACAGCATTTTTATTTCTGCAAAAACAGGTTTTGGACTTGATTTGTTAAAACAAAAAATTGAAGAGTTTTTTGACCAGTCTATGGTTGAATTGCAGTTGGTGATTCCTTATCAAAATTTTGCTATTTTGTCAAAAATTAGCAAAGATGAAATAGTTAGTTTTGAAAATCTTGATGACGGTGCTCACGTTAAAATTAAAATTGACAAAAGCAACAGATATATTAAAGAATTTGAAAAATTCATTAAATAAAATGCAAACAAATGTTTGCATTTTTTTATTTGTTGCTATATAATTTAAATATGACAGAAAAACAAAAAGAATTGAATCTCAAGCTTAATGCGATGCTTGAGTTTATAAAAGAATATACGCTTGATTGTGGTTATCCGCCATCAGTGCGTGAAATTTGCCGTGAATTGAATATTAGCTCTACTGCAACGGTTAAATATTATATGGACAAACTTGTTGCTCGTGGCGATATTGCAAAATCACCACAAAAAAAGCGTGCACTTGAAGTTAAAAATATGCCAAAAATGGAAGATAATTTTAATTCTGTTCCACTTGTTGGTCGTGTTCATGCTGGGGCTTTGCATCTTGCTGAAGAAAACATTGACGATACATTTATGTTTTCGCATAATTTATTTGGTCAAAGCGAAATGTTTATGCTTACTGTAACCGGTGACAGTATGATTGATGCAGGAATTAACGATGGTGATATGCTGGTTGTAAAAAAACAACCTGTTGCAAATAACGGTGATATTGTTGTTGCTTTGGTTGATGGCGAAGCAACTGTAAAAAGATTTTATAAAAAGAAAAATTATTTTCTTTTACACCCAGAAAACAAAGAGCTGGATGATATAGTTGTTTTAAAACTTGATATTTTGGGTATTGTTGTTGGTCTTGTAAGAAAATATGCATAAAATTAAAAGCGAGGTTTCCCTCGCTTTTTTATTTTAAAAGATTAAGTTTTTCAATGCAAAATTCCAACGCAAGTTTTGTGTGTTCAAAACTCAACCCGCCTTGCAAATATGCAACATAAGGTTCTTTTATTGGAGAGTCGCAGCTGAGTTCGATAGATGCGCCTTGAACAAAGCAACCTGCAGCCATAATAACTTGTTCGTTATAGCCTGGCATATCCCATGGCATTGGAGTAACAAAACTATCGATTGGTGATGCATATTGAATTGTCTGGCAAAATTTAATAAGTTGCTCTGCTGTGTCAAACTGAATTGAACAAATGATATCATAGAAAGATTCTTTTGATTTTGGCAAAGTATTAAAGCCAAGTTTTGTAAGAGCATGAGCAAACAACATT
>JAFVQA010000046.1 GCA_017505015.1 Clostridia bacterium | reverse complement strand
GTTGCGCGATTTCATAATTGAAAATCGCCGACAAGTTCCGCCGTTTGCACTCTCGCACTTCGACAGACTTGAAGCTTCGGGTAAAAAAGGTATTGCTGAAGTAGTCGATAAAAAGTGTGCAGCTTGTGGTTGTATAGTTGCAGATGACGAAATCGATTATCTTCTGAAAAATAAAAATATTGGCGTTTGTGATAACTGCTTTGCCTTTATTTATATGCCTGACGAGAAGTTCAATGACGACGGTTTTTTTGAAAAACTTCTCGGTAAATGAAAAAAATAAAATTGTTATTCCGCCCCAAGCTCATTGATTGTTTAAAGGGGTATAATGTATCAACATTTGTTTCCGACTTTGGTGCTGGCGTAAGCGTAGGTATTCTCGCTTTGCCTTTGGCGATGGCGTTTGCCATAGCAAGTGGGGTTTCGCCTGCTCAAGGTATTTACACAGCAATTATAGCCGGCTTTATAATATCGGTTTTCGGTGGCTCGAAAGTTCAGATTGGTGGACCAACTGGTGCGTTTATCGTTATCGTTTCGGGAATCGTGTTAAATCCAGCGTATGGATTTTCTGGATTGTGCATTGCAACAGTGCTTGCTGGGGTAATCTTGATAGTTATGGGCTTTGCCAAAATGGGCAATGCCATTCGCTATATTCCACGCCCTGTTACAATAGGCTTTACAAATGGTATTGCCATACTGATTATGTCGACACAAATAAAAGATTTCTTTGGGCTTACGATCGAAAAAATGCCTGAAGACTTTATTCCAAAAATTGGCGTAATCTTTAATAATTTTTCAACATTAAATTATCCTACATTAGTCTTAGGAATAATATCGCTTTTGGTAATTGTATTTTGGCCGAAACACTTGCGTAGATATATTCCTGGGCAGATTGGTGCAATCTTCATTGGGGTAGCAATATCGCTTGTTTTTGCTCAATTTGGTTGGAACGTTGAAACAATCGGCACACGCTTTGGTGAAATCCCAAACACATTGCCACATGTTGAATGGATTTCGATAGACTTTTCAAATATCAAACATTTGATTATGCCTGCAGTTACAATCGCAATCTTGGCAGCGATAGAGTCGTTGCTTTCAGCTGTTGTTGCTGATGGTATGATTGACGACAAACACAATTCAAATCAAGAACTCATAGCTCAAGGTATGGCAAACGTCATAACGCCATTCTTTGGTGGAATTCCTGCAACAGGTGCAATTGCAAGAACTGCAACAAATATTAAAAATGGTGGAAAGACTCCAATGGCTGGTATTATTCATGCCGGTGTACTTTTGTTGATTATGATGTTGTTAGGTAAGTTTGCAGTTTATATTCCAATGGCTGCATTATCTGCTGTTTTGGTTAGCGTAGCATGGAATATGGCTGGTTTACCTGCTGTAAAGGCTTTGTTGAAAGGTCAAAAATCTGATATTTGTGTTTTACTTGTAACATTTTTGATTACAGTTTTTGTTGACTTAACAGTTGCAATTGAAGTTGGTTTAGGATTCGCAGCTTTCTTCTTTATTAAAAAAATGATTGATGTTTCAGAAGTTCAAACAAAACACACTGTTCTAACTGGTGGAATTTCAG
>JAFVQA010000045.1 GCA_017505015.1 Clostridia bacterium | reverse complement strand
TATTAGCATCTGTTCTTATGAACGCATGCACATCGAATGATGAGGTTGCAACAGATGATGGTTTTAATTGCTTGGGTTTGGTTTCTTACGAACCAGCAAGTTTTGCATCAGCAAGTCCAAGCTCTGCAGTTGTTAGAACTAAGGATATATTTGGTTCAACATTGCCTTCAGGTGATAAAACATCATTGCTCTGGGGTGCAATCGTAATCCAAGATTACTAAAATAGAAAAAATATCCCTTTGTGAATTACGCCTGCCCTCATCTTTTTGTTGTTGAGGGAAGGCTTTTTTATTTTTAGATAAAAATGCGTTTGTATTGTATCGATATAGGAAATACTCGAACACATTGTGCGATTGTGGAATGTGAGCAAGGTAGTTTTTGCGTAGAAGATTTTGCAGATTATCAGAGCGACAGTTTTGCTGAAGTTTTTGTTAGCCATTCGCTTTTTGAAAAATCGGAAGCACAGGCAATTTGCTGGTGCTCGGTAGTTCCAGAGTATTCAAAGCGTCTTGAAAAAGTTATAGAAGGAATTGATGCAATGCAGTTGACGCACACAAATTCGCCTATCGTGCTCGATATTGATAATCCTGCACAGTTGGGGCAAGATAGAATTGCCGATGCAGTTGGTGCTGGTGTATTCCTTGAACCTCCATACATTGTTGTTGATATGGGAACAGCTGTTACAATCGATGTTGTTGACTCTTTGGGGAAATATGTAGGTGGTGCAATAGCTCCGGGGATGAATGCTTTTGCAAATTATCTTGGCGAGCGTGCAGCGCAGTTGCCGACTATAAATCCAGCCGAAGCAGATTGTTCGCTTGTTATCGGCAAAAATACAAAAGATGCAATGTTTGTAGGTTGTGCAAAAGGGTTTTGTAAGTTGATTGATGGCTTGATTGCCGACATTCAAACCGAGCTTTTCGGCAACGAAAGTGCAACGCAAAAAACAATTTTTACAGGTGGTAGCACCGATTTGCTCCCGTCGGAATGGGTTGGCGATAGAATTATAAATAGAAATTTAGCTCACATCGGGCTTGCGAAAGCTTTTTTAGAAAAGAGGAAATAATATGAAAAAAATCTTGATACTTGTTTTGTTGTCGATGTCTGTTTTTGCGTTCGCGCAACAACCATCGCCAGAGTTGCTTAAACAGCATGATAAATTTTCTGATGTAAAACTTTTTGAAGCAAAGTCGATATATCGTAATCGTGCCGAAAACGTAAAGCTTATTGCAGATTACGAAAAATCGCCAACATCGTTTAAAGATAATCAGCTTTTCCCGATTGCAATTTGTTATTTGTCGGTCAGAGATTTCGCAAAAGCAAAATTGGCGTTAGAAAAATTCTTAAAGACCAATCCAAAAAATATCACGGTTTTACGAACGCTTGGAAGCGTTGATTTTATGACACGCAATCTTGATGAGTGTATTAAAGTTTACAAACAAGCAATTGCTTTAGGCGATGAATATTCAGCAATATTTTGTTGCAGTGCACTTTTGTTGTCTGGAAAAACTAAGGAAATAAAAGAGTTCTTGCCAATTATTGAAAAATTTGCACGCAAGAATTTAGAAGCATTGAATATTCTTATGGCGTATGTTT
>JAFVQA010000044.1 GCA_017505015.1 Clostridia bacterium | reverse complement strand
TTTTGGTTGTAACAAAAAACAGAGTTCAGTTGATAAACACACAAGGCAACAACACCGAAGTAGACAAGTTTGCAGATCTTGCAAAAGACATTTTTTTGAGTTTGAACCGATGAAAATAAAAAAAATTTTTATATTGTCAATTTTATGTTTAACATTTGTTTTGGGTTTGCCACAAAAAACATTTGCAAGTGAAAACACCACTGCAAAAGCTTGTGTTGTTTTTGAAGCAAACAGTGGCAGACTTCTTTTTGAAAAAAACAAAGAGCAAAAACTTCCAGAGGCAAGCACAACAAAAATCATGACTGCTTTGATCGTTGCAGAAAATGCAGATATAAATGAAGTTGTCGTTATTTCAAAACAGGCAACAGGGATTGAGGGTTCGTCAATTTATCTTCGCGAAGGCGAAAAACTCACTGTAAAAGAACTGTTATATGGTCTTATGTTGCGAAGTGGCAATGATTGTGCAGTGGCACTCGCTTTGCACGTTGGTAAAACAATAGAAAATTTTGCAAATATGATGAATGAAAAAGCAAAATCACTTGGCTGCAAAAACACTAACTTTACAAATCCACACGGTCTGCCTGATGACAATCATTATACCTGCGCATATGATTTGGGGCTTATCAGTTGCAATGCAATCAAAAACCCGATAGTCAGAGAAGTTGTGTCTGCAAAAAGTGTTAAAATAAACAATGATGGATATGACTATCCAAGATATCTTAAAAATAAAAACAAAATTCTCACTATATATAATTATAGTGGAGCAAATGGAATAAAAACTGGGTTTACAAAAAAAGCAGGGCGATGTTTTGTTGCCTCAGCAGAAAGAGACGGAATGCAACTTGTTGTTGTGTTGCTTAACTGTGGTCCAATGTTTGAAGAAAGCATGCAACTTATGGATTTCTTTTTTGAACAATATGAAATGAAAAATCTTTTGCAAATCAAAGACATTTTTCACACTATAAAAGTAAAAAAAGGCAAAAACAAGTTTGTTGAGGCAAAAGCCGAAAATCGCTTTTACTATCCATTGAAAAAAGACGGCAGCGAAAACGATAAAGTAAAAATAGTTTCTACCTTGCAAAATCAGGTTGATAATGCAAAACCTGGTCAAATTGTTGGCAAAACTCAAATTATGTTTGACAATCAGTTGATTTTTTCTTCAAAAATTATTACACTAAATATAATATAATATTTTGGAGAAACTAATGATAAGACTTAATAAATATATGGCAGACTGTGGTGTTGACAGCCGCAGAAATTGTGACAAAATCATTTTGGAAGGCAGAGTAAGAGTTAACAACAAACTTGTCAATGAACTTGGTTTTATGGTTAATGAAGACAATGACACAGTAAAAGTTGACGGCAAAAAAATCGTACTTAAAAATAAAAACGTTTATATTATGTTGCACAAACCAAAAGGTTACGTTACAACTGTGAAAGATGAAAAAGAACGCAAAACAGTTATGGAACTTGTTGACGTTAAATTGCGTGTTTATCCTGTTGGTCGCCTTGACTTTGATACAGAAGGTCTTTTGCTTTTGACTAACGACGGTGACATGACTTATAAACTCACTCACCCAAAATATGAGGTGACTAAAAAATATGTTGCTCGTGTAGAAGGAGAAATTACAGAAAAAGAGCTTGAACAGTTGAGAAAGGGTGTGGAAATTGATGGAAAGAAAACTTCACCTGCAAAAGCAAAACTTGTAGAAAAATATGACAATGGTTGCAAAGTAGAACTCACAATTCACGAAGGCAGAAACCACCAGGTTAAAAAAATGTTCGAAGCAATTGGCAAAACAGTTGCTTTCCTCAAACGCACAGAAATGGGTGAAATTCGTCTTGGCGGTCTTGGTCGTGGAAAGTGGAGATATCTCAACGACAAAGAAATTGCATATCTTAAAGAACTTAATTAACGTTAATTGCCAACAAAATCAATTTTGTTGGCAATTTTTTTGCAAAAAACTTAATTTTGGGTATTTACAAAGTATTTTTTTGCATTTATACTGTTACTATATATAGTTGTTATTATGCCTGATTTTTGGCATATCTTGACAAATTTAAACATAGGGAGGAACTATGAATAGAAAAGAATTGTTGGCTGAAAGACAAAAACAGCACAAACAATGCACAAAAAATGTTAAAGACTTCCTCAGCAACGTTATTGACGACCAAAGTTTTGTAGAAAGCAACGAGTTTTTTGCAAGTGAAAACGGTGGCAAAAGTGTTGTTTGGGGTCAGGCTTCCATTGGTGGCAAACTTGTGTTTGTGGTTGCACAAAACAGCGAAGTTACACAAGGGGGCATGAGCAAACAACAGGCAGAAAAGTTTGTAAAAGCTTGTGACGTGGCATACGACAATAATTTGCCTACTGTTTTTGTTTTGGACTCTTGTGGTGGCAAAATTGAAGAAGGCGTTGCTTTGCTTGACAGTTATGCAAGCATTTTGGCAAGCGCAAAAGAAACAAATCAACCAAGCATTTGCATAATAAAAGGTAATGCTTTGGGCAGCATGGCTTTGTTTGCATCACTTTGTGATTTCGTTTATATGACAGACGAAAGTGTTATGGCGATCAACAGCCCATCTGTTATTTCTGCACAAGAAAATCTTTCTGGTGATGCAAAATCATTGTTCGGCGCAAAATTGCAAGGTGAAAATGGAAATTGCACTTTCGTAGTTAAAAAAGAAGAACTTGGTGCACACGTTTCTAAATTGCTTGACACTTTGTATAGCGTTGGTGACGATCTTTCAGATGCTGACCTTAACAAAGCACTTGGCAAAATTGAAAGTGCAAATGCAAAAGACAAAATCAAACAATTGGCAGATAAAGACAGCTTTATCGAATGCTATGCAGACTATGCAAAAAATGTTGTTGCAGGTCTTGCAAAAATTGGTGGATATTCTGTTGGTATCATTGCAACTGACAAAGATCAACTCGGTGGGGTTCTTTGCCCTGGTTCACTCAGCAAAATTTCTAAACTTGCAGACATTTGCTATCTCGGTGGTTTGCCACTCATTTCTTTGGTAGATTGCCCAGGTGCTCCTGTTAATATGAGAATAGAACAATCTTCTATGTTGTCAGACGTTGCAAAATACGTTCAAAGCATAGATGGTGTAAGACGAATTTCTGTTATCACAGGCGATGCAATTGGTCTTGGTTATACTTTGCTTGCTTCTAAATCATTTGGTTGCGACAGTGTTATTGCATGGGAAAGTGCAGTTGTTGCTCCTGTTGCTAAAGAAGTTGGTGGTCTTGTTGTTTACAACGACGAAATTAGCAAAGCAGAAAACCCAGTTCAAGCACGCGAAGATGCTATTGCAAAATATGAACAAGTTGATTCTGACCCATATTTTGCAGCAGAAAAAGGTCTTATTGATAAAGTTATTGAAGCAAAATACACTCGTATTCATTTGATTGCAGAATTGCAGGCAATGTTCAACAAATAAGAGGTGACATATGAATATAGACAATTTTACCTTTGGTGACGCTCTTGTTGTTGCCGGCATGGGTATTTTGATTGTCTTTGGCGTTTTGTGTATCATCATTGCTTATTTGTTTTTGCAAAGCAAAGTGTTTATGGCACTTGAAAACAAAAAAGCAAAACCAAAAGTTAAAGACGAACCAAAACCTGTAGTTACCGCAACTCAAGAAGTAGTTGAGCAAAATGACGATGAAATTGTAGCAGTTATTTCTGCATGCATTTATACAATGTTGCAGGATGATGACACAGTTGATTCTGATGCAGAGTTTGTTATCAGAAAAATAGAAAAACTTAAATGGAGCAAATAATTATGAGAAAATTTGTTGTAAACGTAAACGGAAATAGTTATCAAGTAGAAGTAGAAGAAATTGGCGCTGGCGAAAGCGTTCAAGTTGTTTCTGCTCCAAAAGCAGCTGCTTCAGCTCCAGCTGCAAAACCAGCAGTAAAAGGCAGTGGCGAAGCTCTTAAATCACCAATGCCAGGTATGGTTATGAAATTCCTCGTTAACGAAGGTGACACTGTTAAAAAAGGTCAGGCAGTAATCATTCTCGAAGCTATGAAAATGGAAAACGAAATTGCTGCATCTGCAGATGGTAAAATCACTTTTGCTACACAAAAAGGCACAAACGTAGATACAGGAGATATCTTGGCTTATATCGGATAGGAGTTAAACAATGAGTTTTTATAGTTCAGCTTTGCTAGAAACTGACATTGTCGAAACCCTTATAAACTTTTGGAACAGCACAGGTTTGTCAGGGGGACTTTGGCAAAACTATGTCATGATAGCAATTTCATTTGTATTGTTCTACTTGGCGATAGTCAAAAAATTTGAGCCTTTGTTGCTCTTGCCTATTGCATTTGGTATGTTTATTATCAACGTACCTGGTGCATATGAGGTTTTATTTGCTACTCCAAGTGAAACAGAAAAAGGTGGCTTGTTCTACTTCCTGTATCAAGGTGTAGATCTGGTTATCTTCCCGCCACTCATCTTTTTGGGCATTGGTGCAATGACCGACTTTGGTCCAATGATTGCAAACCCAAAAAGCATTTTGTTGGGTGCTGCAGCCCAAATAGGTATTTTTGTAACTTTCATTGGTGCAATTTTGCTTGGCTTTAACGCTCTCGAAGCAGCATCAATTGGTATCATAGGTGGCGCAGACGGTCCAACAGCAATTTACGTAACGTCAAAAATGGCACCTGATTTGCTTTCTATCATTGCAATAGCGGCATATTCGTATATGGCATTGATTCCTGCAATTCAACCACCAATTATGAAGGCACTCACAACTAAAAAAGAACGTGCAATTCGCATGAAACAGCTCAGACCTGTTTCTAAAAAGGAAAAAATTATTTTCCCAATTGCAGTTACTTTGGTTGTAGGTATCATTTTGCCATCATCTTTGCCACTTTTAGGTATGCTTATGTTGGGTAACCTTATGAAAGAAAGTGGGGTTTGTGACAGACTTGTTAAAACTGCACAAAATGAATTGATGAATATTATCACTATTATGTTGGGTATTGTTGTTGGTGCAAAAGCACGTGGTGATATATTCCTTGATATTCAAACTTTGTTTATCATTGGTCTTGGCCTTACTGCATTTTGCATTGCCACTGCATCTGGTGTGTTGTTTGGCAAACTTATGTGCAAACTTTCTGGTGGAAAAATCAACCCACTCATTGGTGCAGCAGGTGTATCTGCCGTTCCAATGGCTGCGCGTGTTGCTCAAAAAGTTGGTCAGGAAACTGACCCAGAAAACTATTTGCTTATGCACGCAATGGGTCCAAACGTAGCCGGCGTTATCGGTTCTGCCGTTGCAGCAGGCGTTTTGCTTGCATTCTTCGGTGTTTAATGGAGATTTATTATGAGTAAAGTAAAAATTACAGATACAATTTTCAGGGATGCTCACCAATCACAAGCCGCAACAAGAATGCGTCTTGAAGAAATGCTCCCAATGTGCGAAAAACTTGATAAAGTTGGTTATCATTCTTTGGAAGTATGGGGTGGTGCAACTTTTGACAGTTGCTTGCGCTTTTTGAACGAAGACCCATGGGAAAGACTTCGTGCTTTGCGCAAAGCATTGCCAAACACAAAACTTCAAATGCTTTTGCGTGGTCAAAACCTTTTGGGTTACAGACACTATGCAGATGACGTAGTAGAAAAATTCGTTGAACTTTCTATTAAAAACGGTATCGATATCATTCGTATTTTCGATGCTCTCAACGACACTCGCAATATCGAAACTGCAGTTAAAGCATGCAAAAAATTTGATGGCACTTGCGAAATTGCAATGTCATATACAACAAGCCCTGTTCACACAAGAGAATATTTTGTAAACTTGGCTAAAGAAATGGAACAAATGGGTGCTGATATCATTTGTATTAAAGATATGGCAGGTGTTTTGTTGCCATATGAAGCATATGAACTCATTAAAGCACTTAAAGCTGCAGTAAATGTTCCTATTCATTTACACACACACAATACTGCGGGCACAGGCAACATGGTTTATATGAAAGCAGTAGAGGCTGGCGTTGACATTATTGACACTGCACTTTCTGCTTTGGGTGATGGCACAAGCCAACCTGCAACAGAATCTATGGTTGCGGCACTTCGTGACACAGAATATGACACAGGTCTTGACCTTGCATTGCTTGCAGAAATCAACGATCACTTTAAAGGTGTTGCAAAACGTCTTATGGATGACGGTTTCCTTACTCAAAAAGTATTGAAAGTTGACGTAAATGCTCTTATTTATCAGGTTCCTGGTGGTATGCTTTCAAACCTTATCAGCCAACTCAAACAACAAGGCAAGAGTGACAAACTTGAAGAAGCATTGGCAGAAGTTCCAAGAGTTCGTAAAGACTTTGGTTATCCACCTTTGGTAACACCTTCAAGCCAGATCGTTGGTACACAGGCTGTTCTCAACGTTTTGACAGGCAAAAGATATTCTGCTGTTACAAACGAATCTAAAGGTGTTCTTCGTGGTGAATATGGCAGATTGCCTGCTCAACCAGACCCAGATGTAGTAAAACAAATTTTGGGTGACACACCAACAATTGATCACAGACCTGCCGATGATCTTGCTCCTGAGCTTGACAAATTCAGAGATGAAATCAAAGAATATTATGAACAAGAAGAAGATGTTTTGAGCTATGCTGTTTTCCAACAAGTTGCGCTCAACTTCTTTAAATACAGACAAGCAAAAAAATATGGTGTTGACAGTCAATATGACAAAAGCAACAAAGTTTTGCCAGTTTAATTAAAATTGATAAATCAGTCAGGCATTCGCCTGACTGATTTTTAAAAAGAGGATAAATGAAAATTTTATTGGTTAATGACGATGGTATTTTTGCACCTGGTTTACAGACAATGATAAAAGCCATGTCAAAAACAGAACACGAAATTTTGGTTATTGCTCCACGATATGAAATGTCTTCAGTGGGGCATCATATGTCTTTGAGAGATGCCATAAGGGTTCAAAAAGTAGAAAATTATGCTGATTTTGGCGTAAAACAAGCTTTTGCACTTGAAGGAACACCTGTAGATTGCATTAAATTTGCTAAACATCAATTAAAACTCGACTTCGATCTTGTTGTTTCTGGCATAAACAAGGGTGGAAACGTTGGGTCTGATGTCGTATATTCAGGCACTGTTGCTGCATGTATCGAAGCAAATATTTTGGGCATTCCTTCTATAGCTGTTTCTTCTACGTCTTATGATGACAACGACTACGATTTTTGTGCAGATTTTACTGTTAAAAATCTTGAAAAACTTGTTTTGGCAGCACAGCCTGACAAAGTTATAAACGTAAATTTACCAGACAGCAGAAAAACAAAAATAAAAGGTGTAAAAGTTGCCGTTCAGGGCAACCGTGATTATGGTGACCATTACGTTAAAGATGGTGATAATTATTACATAAAAGGTTATCCTAAATATTATGGTGACCGCGATGAAGAAACTGACGTAAAATATCTTGATTTAGGTTATATCACAATTACTCCATTAACTTATTCTATGGTAGATTTTTCTTCAATGGAAAAGGTAGAGGATATTTTTAAATGAAAGTATTGGTAATTGGTGGCGGTGCTGCCGGCATGATGGCTGCTATTTCTGCGGCACAAAATGGTGCACAAGTCACTTTGATAGAAAAAAATGAAAAACTTGGCAAAAAAATATATATTACTGGCAAAGGCAGATGCAACGTCACAAACGATTGCGAAGTAACCGAGTTTTTAGAAAACGTAATTACTAACAAAAAGTTTTTGATGAGTGCCTTGTATACGTTTTCGCCATATGATTTGATGGAATTTTTGCAAAAAAACGGCCTTAAAATCAAAACGGAAAGAGGAAACAGAGTTTTTCCAGAATCTGACAAAGCAAGTGACGTTACAAAAACCTTGGAAAAAGTTATGCACAAACTTGGTGTAAAAATTGTGTATAACGTGAACGTTTTTGCCTTGGAAGTTGTGGATAACAAAATAGTAAATATAGTCACAGATATAGGAAAAATGTCTGCTGATAAATATATTTTGTGTACTGGTGGCGTTAGTTATCCTACAACGGGCAGTGACGGCACTGGGTTAGAAATAGTTGGCAAAATTGGCCACAACATTATAAAACCAGTTGCAGGCCTTGTAGGTTTAAAAGCAGACAGTCCAAGCGAACTTGCAGGACTTGCACTAAAAAACGTTAAAGTAAAAGTGTTGAAAAATGACAAAATTCTTTATGAAGAATTTGGCGAAATGCTTTTTACACACCAGGGTGTTTCAGGCCCAACAGTGCTTACACTTTCGAGTAAAATTAACCGACAAGATTTTTCTCCATTAAAAATATCTATCGACCTTAAACCCGCTCTCAGCGAAAAAGAACTTGACCTTCGTGTGCAGCGTGATTTTGCAGAGTTTTCTAACAAGCAGTTTTCAAATTCGCTGGATAATTTGTTGCCACGCAGTCTTATTTCGGTTATACTAAAAAAATCAAAAATACCACTTGACACAAAAGTGCACCAAATAACGTCAGAACAAAGGCATGGGCTTGTAAAATTGCTCAAAAATCTTCAGTTTAATCTTTTGGGACTTGAAGATATAACCTATGCAATCATTACAAGCGGTGGAGTTGACGTTAAACAAATAATTCCAAACACCATGAAAAGCAAAATTGTAGACAATCTTTATTTTGCGGGTGAAATTATTGACGTAGACGCACTTACAGGTGGGTTTAATTTACAAATAGCTTTCTCTACAGGATATCTTGCAGGGATGAGTTGTGCAGAAGAATAAGAGAGGTTTTAAATGAAAAACATTGCAATTGACGGACCTGCAGGGGCAGGCAAAAGCACTGCTGCAAAAATTGTGGCAAAACAACTTGGCATTTTATATCTTGACACGGGTGCAATGTATAGAGCAATTGGTCTTAAAGCGTTAAAACTTGGCATTAACACACGCGATATTTCTGCGGTTGAGGCAATTTTGCCATCTACAAGTGTTGAAATCAAATACGTAGATGAAGTTCAAAACATCTTTTTGGATGGTGAAAACGTAACCCCATTTATCAGAGAACATTCTGTTTCTATGGCTGCAAGTGACGTTTCTGCAATTCCTTCGGTAAGACTTAAATTAGTAGAACTGCAACGTGAAATTGCTAAAAATAACGACTGCATTCTTGATGGCAGGGATATTGGAACTTACGTTTTGCCAGATGCTAACTACAAATTTTTCATTACTGCAACTGCAGAAGAAAGAGCCAACAGACGTTTTAAGGAATTACAGGAAAAAGGACAGTCAGTTTCATATGACGATGTATTGACAGATATTGTTACTCGCGACAAAAATGACTCTACTCGTGCATTTGCTCCACTCAAAAAAGCAGACGATGCATACGAATTTGATACTACAACAATGTCTATTGATGAAGTTGTGGCAGAATTGTTAAACAGGATTAAATAATTTATGAGTTTTTATGGTTTTATAAAGGGTCTTGCCGGTTGGGCATTTAAACTTGCTTTTCCCACAAAAGTAATTGGTCCTAAAAAACTTGAAAAGAAAAAAACTGTTTTGGCAGTAAACCATTTGTCTAATATGGACCCACTTATAGTAGGTTGCAAACTTAAACCAAGATTGTATTTTTGGGGCAAAAAAGAGTTGTTTAAACGAAAAATTCCAGCATGGTTTTTTAAAAAAATGGGGGTTATTCCAATCGACAGAAGTGGTGCAGACATAACTTCAATAAAAACAGCCTTGACTTTGCTTAAAAACGACAATATTTTTATGCTTTTTCCCGAAGGAACACGAAATAAGGGCAATGAAGATGAAATGTTGCAACTTAAAAATGGTCTTGTTATGCTTGCAGTAAAATCACAAGCACCAATCAGACTTGCAATGTTTTGGAAAAAGCCACGCTTTTTAAAGAAAAACTATCTTTTTGTAGGTGAAGAATTTGACCTGAGTCAATTTTATGGTCGAAGGTTGAGTAACGATATTCTTACGCAAGCATCTAAAACAGTAGAACAAAAGTTTGAAGAATTACATTCAAAAATGAAAGTTACACTTACAGAAAAGGGAGTTATAAAAAGTTGAAAATTATTCAACCAAAAAACAATGGTTTTTGTTCTGGTGTAAAAAGAGCCGTGAGCATGGCTCTTGATGCGGCAGGACAAAACGTTTATTGCTATGGCGAAATTGTGCATAATCCTTTGGTTGTAAACCAACTTTCACAAAAAGGAGTAAAAATTATAAGTGACGTTTCAAACCTGAAAAGTGGTGACACACTTATCATTACTGCACAT
>JAFVQA010000008.1 GCA_017505015.1 Clostridia bacterium | reverse complement strand
TTGCAAGGCAGATGCTCTCCCATCTGAGCTACACCCCCACATTAAGTTTTGCGCCCCTGTTGTCGAACGCTCAATAATAATAACACTACTAAAGAAAGTTGTCAAACATTTTTTATAAAAATTTTAAAAATTTTTTAATTATTTTTTTATACCTTTTTTTGCCACTTTTTGACGACAAAAAAGTTAGTTTGACTTTTGATTATATGAGCATATGAACAAAGGTAATGGGGAACGGTTTGTTCCCCATTTTTAGTCTTTTGTTACAACAAGACCATTGTAGTCTATTTTTATTTGTTTAACCTGCCAGCTTGCCTGTTGACCTGAAACAACCTCGTCAAGTTGATCTTTAATTTCATTTTGCGAAACAACAAGCATTGTTGGACCTGCCCCACTGAGAAAGGCTGCATTTGCACCAGCTTGCATTGCCTTTGACTTAATATCGAAAAAGCCAGGGATAATTCCACCGCGATAAGGTTGATGCAACCAGTCTTCACTGGCAAACGAAAGCAACTTGCCATCGCCACGTTCAAATGCCCTGACAAGCAACGTTACGTTTGCAAGGTTCTTTTTTGCAGTTGTAAGTGAAAAAGATTTTGGCAACATGTCGCGACTTTGTTTTGTGCTGAGCGCAAAGTCTGGAATAAGTGCATAAAAATTGAAACTTTCGTGCACAGGAAAATTTTCTGCCAACAACATTTCTTTTTCGCCATCTGCCACCATAACGCTGTTTGTAAAGCCACCGTATACGCAAGGCGTTACGTTGTCGGGGTGGCCTTCGATCAAGGCTGACATATATGCAACGTCATTTTTTGTATATTGTATGCCTGCAAGTTCATATGCTGCGGCAACGCCTGCCACAATGCAGGTCGAACTGCTTCCAAGCCCCCTGGCGTTTGGCACCTGACCGTTGAAAGAAATTTTTAATGGCAACACAGGTTTTGCAAGACTTTCCATTGTGGTTTTGTATGCTTTATAAACCATATTGTTGTCGTTGCAATGTCTTTCGGCAAAGCCAACGTATTGGGTTTTGTCAGAAGGTTCAAAACAAAACTCGTTGTATATATTAAACGCAATACCCAGGCAATCAAAGCCTGGGCCCACGTTGGCACTTGAACAAGGTGCCTTAATTTTTAACATTATTTGTTCTCCAAAAAGTTTTTGATCATTTGTTTTACTTGCTCTGTATTGCCATTGTTTTTGTGGTGAACTTTTGCTTGTTTGAGCATTGCCAATGGTTTTGGAGCAACTGTGTTTGAAGCAGTTTGCAAATCGTCAAGCACTTTAAACTCATCGTCTTTGTCTGGTGTGCCACCAAGTGCATCAAGCACGGCAGAACAGAATTTGTAAGGGCTTGCAGTTGAAAGAACAACCATAAAGCCTGGCAAATCAAGTTTGTTTGCAACGTAACTTGCTACTGCAGTGTGAGTGTCAATAAGATAACCCTCTTTGTCAAAAACACGTTTAATTTCATCAGAAGTGTTTTCTTCACTTGCAAAGCCACCAATGAAATCATCCATTTTTGCCAACAAATCTTTAGCCTCGAAAAGACCTTTTTGTTTGAGGTCATCCATAAGCTGAGCAACGTAGCCGTCGTCTTGTGAAACAAACCACAACAAACGTTCGAAGTTGCTTGAAATAAGGATATCCATTGACGGAGATTTTGTAAGATAAAATTCGCGACGTTTGTCGTAAACACCCGTATCGAAGAAATCTGTCAAAATGTTGTTTTTGTTTGATGCACAAACAAGTTTGTCAACAGGCAAACCCATTTGTTTTGCAATGTAACCGGCAAGAATATCTCCAAAGTTGCCAGTAGGAACGCAAAAGTTGATTTTTTGCCCCATAGCAATTTTGCCCTGAGTTGCAAGTTGAAGATATGTCCAGAAATAATATGCAACCTGAGGAATAAGTCTGCCAATGTTGATTGAATTGGCACTTGAAATTTCGATGCCTTCGTATTTTTGACCGAACATTTCTTTAACCATTGTCTGACATTGGTCAAAGTTGCCGTCAAGACCAACAACGAAAGTGTTGCTTTCGCTTGTTGAGTTCATTTGAAGTTGTTGAATTTTGCTCACGCCATTTTGTGGATATGTTACGGCAATTTTAAAACCGTCCTGACCACGGAAAGCTTCGAGCGCAGCCTTGCCTGTGTCGCCAGAAGTTGCAGTGAGAATTGCATAGTCGTGTGTTATGCCAAGGTTGCGTTTTGCAGCCCTTATTTCATATGGCAACACGCTGAGCGCAAAGTCTTTAAAGGCACAGGTTGGACCATGATAAAGTTCTTCGGGCGTTCTTGCATAAAGGGCAACGAGTTTTCCATCTGCATCTTTGATTCTTGTTC
>JAFVQA010000043.1 GCA_017505015.1 Clostridia bacterium | reverse complement strand
AAACAGAGTTGATAAGGGTTGATTTGCCACTGTTTGGCACGCCAAGCACCATAAGTCTTGTAGGGATGAAAACACCTTTTGCCTCAAACTTGCTCACTTTTGGTTTTTCTATCTTTTTGAGTGCATTGATAAACACAGAAGAACTAAGTTTTTCTGTGCTGGTAACGGCAATTACATTTTTGCCTTGTTTTGTAAAATAGTTTTGCCATATACTGACTTTTTGTTTGTCTGCAAGGTCAATTTTGTTAAGCACGTATAAAATTGATTTTCCTTCGATAAGTTTATCAAAACTTTCGTTTATGCATGACAAAGGTGCACGGGCATCAAGCACGTACACAATAGCATCTACAGTTTTTAAATTTTCTTCTATAAGGCGCAATGACTTTGTCATATGCCCAGGAAACCAATGAATGTGCATATCAATCCTTTTCTAACAAATCAGGTCTTTTTTCTTTTGTAATTTCTAACTTTTGGTTATAACGCCACTCATCAATTTTGCCGTGATTGCCACTGAGCAAAATTCGTGGTACTTCAATCCCACGATAGTTTTGTGGTCTTGTATATTGTGGATATTCAAGCAGGTTATCACTAAAACTTTCGTCTTCGGCAGATTGTGCACTGCCCAAAACTTCTGGAACAAAACGTGATACAGAGTCTACGATAACCATTGCAGGAATTTCGCCACCAGTAAGTACATAGTCGCCTATTGACACTTCCATATCAATATTAAGGTCAAGTGCACGTTGATCAACCCCTTCATAATGACCACACAAAAGCACCAAATGCTTTTTTTGAGCAAGTTGTTTAACAAGGTTTTGGTCAAGCCTTTTTCCTTTTGGCGAAACGTAAATGCGACAAGTGTCTTCTGTGATATCCAACGAATCAAATGCATCGCAAATAGGTTGCGCCATCATAACCATGCCGGCACCCCCACCAAATGGAGCATCGTCGCATTTTTTATGTTTGTCTTTTGAAAAATCACGAATATTAACAACGTTTATTTCCAAAAGATTTTTTTCTTGCGCTCTGCCAAGAATGCTTTCATTAAGGCAAGAAAACATGTTTGGAAAGAGTGTGAGAATGTCAATCTTCATAGAGAGAAACCTCTGCAAAGCGTTTGCTATTTAAAACAAGCAATTTTTGTTCTTTGTCGAAATCAACCACAAGATCTTTTAAAAACGGAAATAGCACGTTTCCTTTTTGTGTTTTTACAACGTAAATTTCTGCAGCTTTTTTGCTTGTTTGCATTATGTCATTTACAATGCCAACAACCTGACCATCATCAAGATGAACTTCGCTGCCAATCATATCATTTACGAAATAGCTGTCGTCATCAAGTTGAATGTTGCTTTCATCTGCATAAACTTCAAGGCCAACAAGTTCTTCTGCCTGATTGCGGTCTGCTATTGTAGAAAACAAAACGTAAGCAAACTCGCCGTTTATTCTCATTGATTTTACCGCTATATTTTGGTTTTTGAGAATAAGGTATTTAAGCCCCTTTATAATAGACAAATCGCCACAATCACTTTTGATTTTTACTTCGCCTTTAATACCTTGTGCTTTAACTATTTTTCCTATAAAAAATTTTTCCATAATCAACTGTTTTTAAATATAAAAATTGCACCACAAACAAAATATTTGTGGTGTTAATTTTTAGTTTATCAATCGAGAATTTCGACAGAATATTTTTTGCCTTCTTTGACACCAACTGCTTTAACAACAGTGCGGATTGCCATGGCAATTTTGCCTTGTTTACCGATAATTTTGCCTGTGTCCTGAGGAGCGACACTTACAGAAATCTGATTGACACCATCAACCTCTGTCATAGTGACTTTAACGCTGTCTTGGTCAGATACAAGTTCTTTAACGATATATTCTACTAATTCTACCATTTTAATTATTCAGCGTCTACGGCTTTTTCTGCAGCAACTTTTGCAGCAGCTTCTTTAGCCAAAGCTTTTTTAGAAGGTTTTTTTACAGGTTTTGCTTGCAAAATACCCTCAGCAACAAGCAATGAACGAACTGTATCAGTTGGTTGAACACCTTTTGACAACCAATCTTTTGCTTTTTCAGCATTGATTTTAACTTCTGCTGGTTGTTGGATTGGTGCATAAGTACCGATAAGATCGATATATTCGCCATCTCTTGTTTTTCTTGAATCAATAACTACGATACGATAGAAAGGAGATTTTTTGTCACCCATTCTTGTAAGTCTCATTTT
>JAFVQA010000042.1 GCA_017505015.1 Clostridia bacterium | reverse complement strand
GCAGACAAACTTGGTGCAGAATCTGTTCAGGTAATTGGTGGAAAGTTTGTATTGTACAAATTCTCTCAAAAAGAGGGTATCGAACATATTAAATATTAAACAAACATTAACACTCTAAACATAAAAAAGACCTTTGCTAAATGCAAAGGTCTTTTTGTTTTTTAAATTTCTTCTTCATTTTTTAAATTGAATTTTCCGTTGAATTTTGCATAAATCGCAACAAAAAACAAAATTGTTCCGCTAATTAAATAATAGGTAGGGAAAAAAGTTAAAAAGCTTGTAAAAATTAAAAAAATAGACGACCAAAGATAATATTTTGCTCTGCTTTTGTCAAACACAATATACCAGAAATTGCTTGTTAATTTGTTTGTTTCTTTTGGCAGATCAGGTAACAAATCTGCATTTTTTAGCATAAAAAAGGTTTGGGTTTTGTCTATAAATTTTGTTTTGCAAGGTGCTTTTTGTGCTGTTTTAACAAGGTCTTTTTCAAAACCTGTGGCAAAAATTGTCAGTTGGTCGGCATGGTGCTGTTTTATTGTCTGGCAAAAATCTTTTTTGCCAAAAGTTGCACTTTCAAAAGCCAAAACAAGTTTTTTCGTCTGCTGGTTTTCGCAAAAGGTTATTACGTTTTTGTTTGCTTTCGGTTGTTTGTCTGCAATTTGCGGCAATTTTAAAAACAGGTTTGAAAGTTGTTTTTCTGGCAAGAACGAAAGATAATCGGCCAGACGGTCAATTTGATTTTTTTCTTGCTTTTTAACAATTTTTTTGTGTTTTTTATCAAAAAACAATGTTTTTATGCCCAAAAAGCACAAAATAACAATGCAAACTGACAAAAACAAGCAAATCAAATTGTTGTGTATATAATATCTTGTCCATGCAAAAGAAAGGCAAAAAGTTGCAAATAAAACGAATATAAAATCAAAAGTCATAACAACATTATTTACAAAAAAAGCAATTTTATAAAAAAATAAAATTTTATTTTAAGTTTGCATTGAAATTTTTTGTTTTTGCCTTTATAATGTGTGTACTATGCGAAGAATCGGACTTTATGGTGGCACTTTTGATCCACCTCATCTTGGACATACCGAAATGTTGTTGCAGGCAAAAAAACAACTTGACCTGGATATGGTCATCGTTTTGCCTTGTGGCGACCCTGTGCACAAATCGGACGTTACTAACAAACAACAAAGATATGAAATGTGCAAAATTGCCTTTGCAGATGCAGACGGCATTTTTGTGTCAGACTATGAAATTGAAAAGCCAGAAAAGTCTTATTCGCTTTATACGTTGCGTCATTTTGCAGAAATCTATGCTGACAGCGAGTTGTTTTTTATAATTGGCAGTGACAGCCTTGAAGATTTTCCTAAATGGCACAAACCAGAAGAAATTGCTCAGCTGTGCACTTTGACGATAGCACCAAGGGCAAACCACAAGTTTAACAAATCAAAAGATTTTGCCGAAAAAAATTATGGCGCAAACGTGGTTGTGCTCAAAGACGAACCGCTAAACATTTCGTCAACAGAGTTAAGATATCTTACACAGTTTGGTCTTGATATCGACGGTTACGTTACGCCAGAAGTTAAAGAGTTTATCGACAAAAAAGGACTTTATCGCGACCTTAACGAAATTTGTCAAAAGGTAAGGGGCTATCTCAGCCATGGCAGATATCTTCACACCTTCTACACAACGCTTGAAGGAATGAAACTGGCAAAAAAACTGGGCGTAGACGTCAAAAAAGCCTTTTACGCCTGTCTTTTGCACGACGTTGCAAAATATATCGACCAAAAAGACTGGTGGCAATATGGCTTTGTAAACAACGGAGAATACCCACCGCCTGTTGTTCACGCATTTTTGGGTGCACTGGTTGTTCAAAAAGATTTTGGCGTTGCAGATAAAGAAATTATCAACGCAATAAAATATCACACAACAGGCAGACCAAATATGTCAGACCTTGAAAAAATAGTTTACGTGGCAGATATTATCGAAATTACACGAGGATCGGCTCTTGACGAAGTGCGAAAAAAAGTGTATGCTAATTTTGACGAAGGTTTTCTGGCTTGCCTTAAAAGTTCTTACAACTATGCGGCAAGGCGTGTTGGCGTTGAAAACGTGCACAAACTCACAAAAGACGCAATAAAATCTTACAGAAAACTCGCGAGGGAGAAAAATGAAAAACGAAAAATTGATCAATGATATGTGCAAAGCCATGTCAGACAAAAGAGCATTTGACATCACAATTATCAACGTAGAGGGTCTCAGTGACGTTGCCGATGCGTTTATTATTGCAAGTGGCAAATCTGCCCCACAAGTAAAAGCAATTTTTGACAACCTCGAGTTCGAAATGGAAAAACAAGACGTTTTTGCAAAAAGCAAAGAGGGTGTTCAGGAAGGACGATGGATTGCCGTTGACTATTTTGACGTAATCGTGCATATCTTTCAGGAAGATGCCCGCAAGTTTTATCAGCTTGAAAAACTTTGGATAAACGAAAACAACGTAACAAAATACGAAGATTAGTGTTTGAGTTAACAAGATAAAAAATCAAGGCTTGCTTTTGCAAGCCTTTTTTATGTTTGAGTTTATCAAAGTAAAACGAAAAAATAAACGAAAACAACGTAACAAAATACGAAGATTAACTTTTAAAACAAACAAAAAAAGAGAGCAAATATTTGCTCTCTTTTATTTTTTTCTTTTGTTCTATTAGGGGAATTTTTATTTTAGGAGAAAAACCTTAAATTTCTTCTTCTATACTTGCAAAAACGTCGTTGTCAAAAGGCACTTGTTTAACAAAATATTCACCTTTTGCAAAATGCTGGTCAAAGGTGGCAAATCTTTCGTTTCGTTCTTTTCGCTTTTGTTCAAGTTTTTTTCGATATTTAACCTCTTTTGCTATGCCAAAGCAGGTCAAAACAAAACAAACCAAAAAACCAATGCACAAAAAAACTATCAAAAAATCAACGAGCATGTTGTCACCTCGCATAAAGCATAAAAGTTTTTTGTTGCAAAAATTTGTTTTGTTTTGTCATCAAAAGTTTGTTTTTGCAAAAACTAACAAAAGCGAGGTGTTTATGAAAAAATTGTTAGTTTTGCTTTTGTGTTTGTGTTTTTGTTTGCCAAACGTTGCAAAGGCGTGTGATAAAAAAGACGACGTGAGTTTTTTTGTGTCAAGTCATCAATACACGGCAGATGCCACAGTTTTGACTTTTGGCAAATATTGCATTGTTGGGGTGCGAACAAAAGGCATTTTGTTAAAAAGTCAGGCACAAAAATATTTTGACGATATAGAACAAGGCATAAAAACTATTGCGCCGGAGTATACCCAGATTTACGTTACAAATGACCTTCAGGAAGTCGTTGTTATAAAAGACGTGAACAAAAAAATTAACGAGGGTATGGGGGTTTTGCAAATATATAATTACGTCAAACAAAAATATCCAAATGCTATTGACAAAATTATTTCTGGTGCTAATATATAGGTATAAAATATATATGTTCTTTGGGGCAAGGTGAAAGTCCTTACCGGCGGTATAGTCCGCGAGCTTTTTGCACGAGTGGGTGAAATTCCTACACCGACAGTATAGTCTGGATGAGAAAAGAACGGCAAGATTTGCTTTTGTTATGCCCTGACTTTGGTCGGGCTTTTTTTCTTGTCGGTTGCTTTAATGACAAGGGGGTTTTATGGAAAAAACACATCGCAAAGAAGAATTGTTTTCTGCAAAAAACATTGCAAAAATTGCAGTTTTAACGGCAGTTGCCTACGTGCTTTATATGTTTGTAAAGTTTCCGTTGCCAATGTTGTTTCCTGCATTTTTAGATATTCAGTTTTCTGATTTGCCTGCGCTCATTGGCGGTTTTGCAATGGGACCATGGGCTGGCTGTTTGATAGTTATCATCAAATGTCTGCTCAAAATGCCTTTCAGCTCAACTGCATGCGTTGGCGAAATTGCAGATATTATCATGGGCGTGGCTTTTGTTTTGCCTGCTGCTATTTTATATAAAAAGGCAAAAAGCAAAAAAAGTGCCTTTGTGGGTGTGATCATTGGTGCTGTTTGTTGTGTTGTTGCATCGGTTTTGGCAAACTGGTTGTTGCTAATTCCGTTTTATGCACAGGTGTTTGGCTGGGATGCTATTCTTGGCATGGTTTCAAGCCTTTATGCAAACGTTACACAGGCAAGCTTTTATACTTATTACATTTTGCTTGCAGTAATTCCTTTCAATGTGTTGCGTTGTTCAATAGTTGTGGCATTCACTTTTTTGCTTTACAAGCGAGTTAGCCCAATTTTGCACAGGTAGTTGCAAAAGTTGTTTTTTTTAATGTATAATAAAAAGGCTCAATAGTTTGTTGAGTCTTTTATTTTACGGTTATGGAAAAAAAGAGTTTTATTACAAACAGTTTCGAACAAACAAAACAAGTTGCTTTTGACCTTGCAAAAACTTTTGCAGGTGGTGAGGTTGTGCTTTTAGACGGTGACCTTGGCTCAGGAAAAACTGTGTTTGCAAAAGGCGTTGCACAGGCACTTGGCATATCTCAAGAGGTTACAAGCCCTACTTTTGCAATTCACAACAGTTATAACGGCAGTCTGGTGCTCAATCACTTCGATTTTTATCGTCTTGATGAAAGCGAGGCAGAAATGCTTGGTCTCGATGAGTTTTTTGGTGATAAAAGCGGTGTTTGCCTTGTTGAGTGGTGGAGCAATGTCGAGGGTTTGTTGCCAAAAAACTGCATTAAAGTTTGCATAGAAAAAATAGACGAAAATACAAGGAAAATAGATATTTTATGAATATTCTTGCAATAGACACAACAGGAAAACACCTTACCGTTGCGCTTAAAACAAAAGGTGAATGGAAAGTGATTTTTAATAAACAATGCAACCTTAACCACAGTGTTGTTATAAACCAGCAAATAGATGATATCGTTAAACAAGCTGGCATAAGTTATGCAGACATTGACGTTTGTGCGTGCAACGTTGGCGTTGGGTCGTTTACTGGCATTCGCGTAGGCATTGCCACAATAAAAGGTTTGTGTTTTGCAAGTGCAAAAAAACTTGTTTCTGTCAACACTTTTGAAATTTTGGCATACAATACACAAGAACAAACAACAGTGCTTGTGCCTGACAATCGTGGTTTTTATTGTCAGCATTTTGAAAATGGCGTTGCTGTTGATGATGCTTTGCATATCGAGCAAGAACCTGATGACAACGTTAAAATCTTTTTTGACAACGAAACTGATTATTCGCAAAACTTTGTTGGTCTTGTAGACAGCAAGGTTGAAAAGGGCGAGTTTGTGCAAAACCTCACACCGCTTTACGTTCGCAAATCACAGGCAGAGGAAAACAAATGACACAACTTTTGACACAACTCGATTTAGATGACGTTTGTTTTATCGAGCAAGTTTGTTTTGGTAAAGATGCGTGGAACAAAAATATGCTTGAAAGCGAATATAACGGCGGAAGTGTGTTTTTTGGTATTAAACGAAACGAAAAGGTTGTTGCATATATTTCTGCACGAATTATTATTGATGAAGCAGATATAAACAACGTTGCGGTTTTGCCAGAGTTTCGCAAACAGGGCATGGCTCAAAAGCTTGTGGATGCGCTTGCAGGTTATTGCGAAAACAAAGGTGTAAAAAAATTCACTCTGGAAGTAAATGCAAACAATACACCTGCAAAAAACCTTTATCAAAAAATGGGTTTTGTTAGTTTTGGTGTTCGCAAAGGATATTATCACGGCGAAGATGCCGAAATTATGTGGCTTGACAAGGAGCAAAATTGACAAACTTCGTTTATATAAACGGATATAAAACTTTTTACAAACAAAAAGGAAAAGGAAAAAACCTTTTGCTGTTGCATGGATGGGGCGGAAACAAAGATTGTTTCGGCCCTTTTTTTGACAGTATGGCGCAATATTATTGTGTTACTTCGCTTGATTTTTGGGGTTTTGGGCAAAGTGATTTTCCACCACAAAGTGCAGATACTTTCTGGTATGCAAAAATGACGAGAGATTTTATTTCTGCTCTTGGGCTTGAGAGTTGCAACCTTGTGGCACACAGTTTTGGTGGCAGGGTTGCCTTGATTTTGTCGCAGGAAAACAGCCTGTTTGACAAAGTAATTCTTTGTTCAAGTGCAGGCATAAAACCAAAATTCAGCCTAAAAAAATACATAAGGGTCAAAAAGTATAAACTTGCAAAAAAACTTGGCAAAAGCACAAAAAGATATGGCAGCAACGATTATAAAAATCTGTCGGCAGATATGCAGTGCGTGTTTGTGAGAGTGGTTAACGATTTTTTGGAAAGTTGTGCAAAAAATACGGTGGCAAACGTTTTGCTCGTTTGGGGCAAAAAAGACAAAACAACACCACTGTATATGGCAAAAAAATTAAACAGGCTAATAAAAAACAGTGGTCTTGTCGTGATAAACGATGGTGGCCACTTTTGTTTTTTAGACGATTTTTATACTTTCAACCGTGTTGCTGAAAGTTTTTTTGGTGTTTTATGATTGTTCAAAAATTTGTGTTTTCTTTTTTATATTTGCTTTGCTCGTTAAAAGCAAACAGTTTTTTACAACTTAACGGTTACAAAACTGACAATGGCTTTTGGCGCTATTTAAAAACGGATTTTTCTGCATTTGCCATTGTGTTTTGTGCCGTTGACGTTGTATTTTTTGTGGTATTCAATGGCATTTGGCTGCATGTTCATCTTGTGTTGTCGCTGATTCTTGCCTTGTGGTATATCGTTGAGCCTAAAAAAACACCGCTTAGATACACCTGGCGAATGAAAAGGCTTTTAATTGCAGAATGGGTATTTTTTGTTATGGTTTCTTTTTTGTTTAGTCCTGTGGTGTTTTTGCTTGTTCCGTTGGTGGTGCTGCTGGCGAATCAGACTAATGCTCCTATGGAGCTTTGCATAAAGGCGGGTTTTTTGCAAAAGGCAAAAATGAAACTCAAAAGTTATCCAAGCCTTAAAATAATTGGCATTACCGGCAGTTATGCAAAAACAAGCGTTAAAGACGCCATTTATCAAATGCTGTCGCAAAAATATAAGGTTATAAAAACGCCAGACAGTTTCAACACGCCAATGGGCATTGCAAAAACGATAAACTTGTCTGACTTTGACGGTGTTGACTTTTTTATATGTGAAATGGGGGCAAGAAGGGTTGGTGAAATAAAAGAACTGTGTGATATCGTTTCGCCTGATATATCAATTATAACGGGCATATCACCACAACACCTTGCTACATTTAAAAACGTTCAAAACGTGCTTAATACAAAACTTGAAATTGTTGAGGGTACAAAAAAAGACGGTATTGTGTTTTTAAACGATGATTGCAGTTATCTGCAAAAAGTGGAAATCAAAAACAGAACTGTTTTTCGTTCGGGCAGTCGTTGCAACTGCGATGCATTTTGTTATAACAAAAAAATCAACAAAGATGGTTGCGGATGCACGATTTTGTCACAAGGTCATATTTTTGCTTTAAAAACAAAGTTGATTGGTGCTCACGTGTGTTCAAACTTGTGTCTTTGTTCGCTTGTGGGGCTGATTTTGGGTTTAAAACCGCAAGAAATTTCATCTGCATTAAATAATCTGGAGTTTTCTCCTCACAGGCTTGAACTTTTGCGTGCGAAAAACGGAATGTATATCATAGACGACAGTTATAATGCAAATATAAACGGTGTTAAAAATGCTTTGGACAGTCTGGCTTTTTTTGAGGGTAAAAAGTTTGTCATTATGTCGGGTGTGGTAGATTGTGGCAAAAGTCAACAACAAATCAACTGCGAAATTGGCGAATATATGGCAACAAAGTGTGATTTTGCATTGCTTGTCGGCATAAACTCAAACAGCATAAAAGCAGGGTTGTTGCAAAAAGGATTTTGTGAAGACAAGATTTTTTGTTGTCAAAGTGTAAAAGAAGCGGTTGACGTTGCAAATCGTTATACATGTTGCGACGATATTGTTTTGTTTTGCAACGATTTGCCTGACAACATTGTTTAAAAAGGGAGGGATTATATGGACGTTTTGCTTATGTATGGTGGCAAAAGTTGTGAGCACGAAATTTCGATTGTGACTGCAAAACAGGTTTTGCCAAACATTGATGGCAAGGTATATGAAATTTATCTCACAAAAGAAGGAAAGTTTAAACTGGCAAAAAACATGTCACGTCCACAAGACTTTGCAGATCAACAAAAGATAAACAATCTGCAAAACGTTGCATTTTTGCCAGACGATAAAACAGTTTATATACAAAAGGGCAAAAAACTAAAAAAACTGTGCACACCTGACTGTGCTGTGTTGTGTTTTCACGGTGTAAACGGCGAAGATGGTTCTGTTCAAGGGTTGTTGCAACTTTGTGGCATTGCTCACACTTCGTGCGACGTTTGTGCAAGTGCCGTGAGTATGGACAAAAGCATAACAAAAAGCTTTTTAAGGGGTATTTGTGTTCCTGTGGTTGACTGCGTTGTTGCGATAAAAGATAAAGTTGACAGTTTTTTGTTTGACAAGGTAAAACAACTTGGATATCCCGTTATAACAAAGCCGTCAAACCTTGGTTCGAGCATTGGTATTTCGGTGGCTAAAAATCAAAGTGAACTTGCGCGGGCATTAAAGGTTGCTTTTGCATTTGACAACACTGTGGTTATAGAAAAGGCGTTGCAAAACTGTTTTGATGCAAACGTTTCTGTTTTTGGTTATCAGGGTAAAGTATATGCCAGTTTGCTTGAAAAACCTGTTACGTGGCATGAGTTTTTGTCTTTTGAAGATAAATATGACGGTGCAAAAAACAGCATGGCTTACAGCAAAAGAGTGTTTCCTTTTGAGTGTGAGTTTGGTGAACAAATGCAAAACGTTGCAAAAGAAATATATTCGCAACTTGGTTGCAAAGGTGTGGTGCGAATTGACTTTTTGGTTTGTGAAGATTGTTTTTACGTAAACGAAATAAACACTATTCCTGGTTCGTTTGCGTATTATTTGTGGAAAGAGAAATTCGATTTTAAAACACTTGTGAAAATGCAGATTGAAGAGGGAATGACTTTGCAAAAACAAAAAGAAAAGCTGACCTATCTTTATGAGTCAAACGTGCTAAAAAAACCAAATGGTAAAAAATAGCAAGCTGAAAAATGCCGTGAATTCTGCGATGAGAGGTGTTTAAATTTTTAAAAATCAAATTTTTTCGGGCATAAAAAGTGGTAAAAAACAGAGGAATTTGCTCTGTTTTTAAAAATATAGTTTATATAGATTTACTATATTAAAAATCGTATTCTTTCTACATTTTGTGTCAAAAAGGTGCTTATTTTTGCTAAATGCACCATATTTTCTGCATATTTTATAGGTTAAAAACAAAAAGTTTATATCGATAAACTAAAATAGTTTATATACATTAACTAAAAATCCGTCTTAAAATATCCATATAAACCATCGTTTAAAAAATTTGCGGAATTTTAAAAAAAACAAAAAACAAAGCAGTGCTTTTGCACTGCTTTTATTCGTAGTTTTTAAGGGCAGACAACAATTTTTGTTTTACTGCTTCTTTTACTTGTTGTGGGGCAAGAATATTTATTCCGTCACCAAAACTCAGCAATTTGCTAATCAGTTCGTCACTTAAATATTGTTTTGTAATGGCAAAATATTCGTCGCCACTTTTCGTTACGTTTTCAATGCCAAGCCATTCTTCTACGTCAAGTCGGCATTTGTCTTTTACTGATATTGCAAGTGAAATTCGTTGCAAATTTTCATATGATGCAAAAATTTCGTTTTTGTCAGGCAAAGGCAATCTTTCAAAAGTTTCGTCACTCAGCACAACGCTGTAAACGCGTGAAAGTTTAAACAGCCTGAATGCTTTGCGCTTTTGACAAAATGCATAAACGTACCATTGCCCTTCGCGAATTGTTATTGCATGTGGCAAAATTTTGCGTGTCGTCACTTCGCCTTTTCGTGAGTGATATGTTATTTCGCAAATTTTTTTGTTATATACCGCATCGCTGAACACACTTGTTTTGTTTTTCATGCTTTCAGTAAGTGGGGCATCTACAAACAAGGTGTCACTTTGCAAAGTGTATTGCACTTCCTGCTGTTGACTCAAGGCTTTAAATTTGTCAATTATAAGCTGATTGTCGTCTTGCTGAAAAGCGCCAAGGGCAGAAATTATTTTGTTGTATTCCTGTTCGGAAAAATAGGTTTTATCTACCTTAAAATTGTCTGCAATAGCAATACCTCCGTTTGCTCCTGCATATGATATTAAAGGCACCCCAGCCTGGTTGAGTGTGTCAAGATAACGATAGATTGTGCGCACGCTCATTTCATATTTTGTTGCAAGTTCTCTTGCAGTGCACTTTTTGTTTGTTAAAAGTGTAAGTAAAATTCCAAATAAAATATCGTTTTGCATAAAAATATTTTAGCAATGATGACAAATAGTTGTCAAGGTTATATTGCTAAAATATAAGCACAAGGAGCAAAAAACTATGTTTAAAAGAAAAGTTAAATTTGACGTTGCAAAAATAGAACAAAAACTCAACGCTGGAGACAAACCGCAAAGAATGTATGTTTATACCGTTGAAAAAACTGCAAAAGACAGAGTTTTTGTTGAGTCAGGTTACCAAAAACTTAAAATGCAGGCTGACGAACAACAGGTAAAATATTTTTGCAAAATGCTTGAGGGTTGTGGTTTTAACCGTTAATTGTTTGCAAAATTTCTTTAATAATTTTGTGCGTGCCGTCAACCTTTTGTTTTTTTATATTCTCTTTAAAAAGTTTTTCATTTTTAAAAGCAATGTCGATTTTTTCAAGCAGAGTTTGCATATCGAGTGCATTTTCGTCTGCAACAAGGCAACAACCACGTTTTTCAAAGTAAGTTGCGTTTTGCATCTGTTCGCCTCGTGTGGCTTGTGTCAGGGGCACGAAAATGCATGGTTTGTTCATAGCGATCAGTTCGCAAACGGAATTGCTTCCTGCGCGTGAGATAACAAGGTCGCTTGCACAAAAAACGTCAAAAATATTGTCGACAAATTCTGCCTGAGCAAAGCCTTTTTTGGTTATGTCAAGGCGTTTTCCTTTTCCGCAAATAACAAAAAGGTCATATTTTTCTGTTATTTTATCAACACTTTTTTCAATAATTTCATTCAGTCGTTTTGCACCAAGACTGCCACCAACCACAGTTATTCTTTTTCGTTTTTCACCAAACTTTGCAGTTCGCATGCCTTTTAGTCTGTCTGGGGTATAAATTTGCTGTCGCAGTGGTGTGCCGGTGCAAATTGCATATTTATGCGTTTTTGCAGTGTCTTCAAATGTGACAAAAACCTTTTTGCAACCTTTTGCGCAAAGTTTGTTTGCAAGCCCCATGGTGTAGTCGCTTTCGTGAATAAAGGTGTCAATGCCAAGTTTTTTTCCTGCCATAACCACGGGAAATGATGCATATCCACCTTTTGCAAAAATCAACGAAGGATTTAGGTCTTTTAAAATTCGTTTGCAGTTTTTAATGCTTTTGTTTATTGAAAATGGGAGTGCAAGGTTTTGCAAAGTGACTTTTCTTTGCAGTTTTTTGCATTCAATTTCAAAAAAATTTTCTTTTCCAAAACGTTTTTCTACAAGTGTTTTTTCAATTCCGTTTGTGCCGATATAAATGCAATGGAATTTGTCTTTTAATTGTTCCATAAGGGCTACGTTTGGCATAACGTGTCCGGCAGTGCCACCGCCTGCAAATACAATAGTTTTCATGTTTAAATTATATCGGTTTGCAAAAATAAAAATACATTGACTAATATTTTTTTATTGGTTATAATAAATTGATAAATGTTGCAAATGACAACTCGTGCTTATTTTTCAGGAGGCATCTGGTTATGAAAATTATAGATTTTAACGTGGCAGAAAACAAAAAGTCTAAAATGTACGTGTGGGATGACGTAAGGGTTCAGCCAAAAGGCGTTGTTCAACTTGTTCACGGCATGGCAGAACATATGGGCAGATATCACAATTTTGCAAAATTCCTCAATCGCAACGGTTATTTTGTATATGGTCTTGACAACAGAGGTCAGGGTTTGAATACAGATATGAACCATATCGGCTGGGATGAAGGTGATATGTGGTCAAACGACGTTGCAGACCAGCTTTTGCTTACAGAATATATCCACGTTCAGCACCCAGAACTTAAAATTGTGCTTCACGGTCACAGTTATGGTTCGTTCCTTGTGCAGGCGTATATGCCATACAACAAAAAGGTGAGTGGTTTTGTTCTCAGTGGTTCAGCTTTTATGAAGGGTATCGATATTTGGTTTGGTCGCAGAGTTGCAAATATGCAATTCCGCAGACACGGCGACTTTGTTCGTGCAAAAACAATGTCAAAACTCACGTTTGAAAGTTATCAGGCAAAAATGAATGGCAACGGCAGCTGGCTCACAAGTGATACTGCCGAGGCAGAAAAATATAAAAAAGATCCACGTTGTGGCTACGTAATGTCAACAAACTTTTACAAATGGTTTTTTAAAGGCTTAAAGTCACTTTACACAAAAGACTATGCTAACGGCATTGACAAAACAAAACCAATTTATATCTATTCTGGTTCAGACGACCAAGTTGGCAAGCAAGGCAAAAGCACGACAAAACTTTTTGACTATTACAGAGAAATTGGTGCAGACGTAAGCATGAGGTTGTATGAGGGGGGCAGACACGAAATGCTCAACGAAATCAACCGTGACGAAGTTTATCAAGACGTGCTCGAATTTTTTGATAAAGTTGTAAAATAAAAAAACAAACAATTACCGTCCTTAACCGGACGGTATTTTTTTGCTTTATT
>JAFVQA010000041.1 GCA_017505015.1 Clostridia bacterium | reverse complement strand
CGATATGGTTCGTGACGTCGATTGCGATAAAGGTGCTTTGTGGCAAACAATCGCAAACGACAAAAAACTTAAAGGAAAAAACATAAATCTTGTGTTGATAAAAGATATAGCAAATTGCTATCTTTACAACATTGAAATAGAAAAACTCATTTAACAAATTGCCACGTTTTGTGGCAAATTTTGTAATCACTATATTTTTTTTGACAAACTGTTGTTTGTAAAGTAAAATTTTGTTATGAATTGCAAAACTCACGGAAAAATAGAAAACTGCATTATAAAAGCCCCACCGTCAAAATCAATGGCGCACAGGGCAATTCTTGCGGCAATGCTTTCGCAAGAGCCTTGCGTTGTAGATAACGTTTGTTTGTCTGACGACGTAAAGGCAACTTTGTCTGCTGCAAAAGCACTTGGCAAAAGCTGGAGTTACAGCAATGGCAAAGTGTTTTTTAGCGAAAAAGAAAACGTGGATTTTGCAGATATAAATGCAAACGAAAGTGGGTCGACTTTGCGTTTTCTCATTCCTATATGCGGTGCTTTGGGTGTAACAACGACTTTTTCTGGTCAGGGCAAACTGCCACAAAGGCCATATGACATTCTTGCACAGGTGATGACAAAAAACGGTGTTGAGTTTGACAAAACTTTCGGTTTGCCACTTACAATATCAGGTCAGTTAAAAAGTGGAACATATCATATTGCGGGCGACGTTTCGTCACAGTATATCACGGGTTTGTTATATGCTTTGCCATTGCTCAAAGGCGACAGCCAAATAGTGCTCACTTCGCCATTGCAGTCAAAAGGCTACGTAGACATGACGATTAACGTGCTGGGCAAATTTGGCATCGAAATAGAACAGACTCAAAACGGATATAAAATAAAAGGTGACCAACAGTATAAAGCCAAAGATTTTGTGGTGGAAGGCGACTGGTCAAACGGTGCTTTTTGGCTTGTTGCGGGTGCGTTAAACAACGGCATAACGGTAACAGGGCTTGACTCAAATTCTTTGCAGGGCGACAAACAGATTTTAAACGTACTCAAACAAATGGGTGCTAAAATAAGTCAAAAACAAAATGAAATTGTCGTTGAAAAATCAGTTTTAACAGGGGTGGAAGTTGACGTGAGCCAAATTCCTGACCTTGCACCAATTTTGTCTGTGGCACTTGCGTGTGCAAAGGGCAAAGGCAAAATAGCAAATGCATCAAGACTTAAAATAAAAGAAAGTGACAGACTGCAGGCAATAAACGACAATTTGCAAGCAGTTGGCATAAAAACTTTGCTTGGCGACGATTGGGTTGAAATCGTTGGAAGTCAAAACATTCAAGGTGGTGTTTTAAACGGTTTTAACGACCACCGCATAGTAATGTCTGCGGCAGTTTTGTCAACTCAAACGCAAAATGGCATAACAGTTTCAGACGCATACGCAATAAACAAAAGTTATCCGGACTTTTTTGATATTTTTACGGCACATGGAGGAAAGGCAAATGTCATCAACGTGGGGTAAAAACGTTAACGTTTCTATATTTGGCGAATCACATGGTCAAGCTATCGGCGTGACAATCAACGGTTTGCCTGCTGGCTTTGCATTGGATATGGCAGAGTTGCAAAGATACATGGCAAAACGCAAGCCGGGTGGCAACCTTGCAACTCCAAGGAGCGAAGATGATTTGCCTGTTATTTTGTCAGGTGTGTTTAACGGCAAAACAACAGGTGCTCCGCTTACTGCCGTTATTTACAACAAAAACACAAAATCAGGCGACTACGAAAATATTTCGCACTGTGCAAGACCAGGTCATGCCGATTATACGGCATACGTTAAATACAACGGTGCAAACGACTATCGTGGTGGTGGCCATTTTTCTGGCAGACTTACTGCATGCATTGTGTTTGCAGGTGCAGTTTGCAGTCAGATTTTAAAAAGTCAAGGCATTGAAATTTTTGCTCACATTTCTTCAATAAGCGACGTAAACGACACTCCGTTTGAAATGGTTGTCTGTGACGAAATAAAATCAAAACTCGACTGTGATTTTCCTGTTATAAATGACCTTGCAGGTCAACAAATGAAAGAAAGAGTTAAAAATGCTCTTGAACAAAGCGATTCTGTCGGTGGCACAGTTGAATGCATGGCAACTGGTTTGCCTGCTGGCATTGGCTCACCAATGTTTGATGGTGTAGAAAACAAAATTGCATCGATAATGTTTGGCATTCCTGCGGTAAAGGGCATAGAGTTTGGTGCTGGTTTTGAAAGTGCAAAAATGTTTGGCAGTCAAAATAACGATGAGTTTTATATTGACGGCGACGTTGCAAAAACAAAAACAAACAACTGCGGTGGCGTGCTTGGTGGCATTACAAACGGCATGCCTGTGACCTTTAAAGTTGCTTTCAAACCAACTCCGTCAATAGCACAAAAACAACAAACTATAGATTTTAAAACAGACCAGAACACAACTATAGAGGTAAAGGGAAGACACGACCCATGCGTGGTTATGCGTGCAACACCAGTGGTTACTGCAGCAACAGCCATTGCAATTCTTGACCTTCTTTACGAAATTTAATTATTATGGATTTAAAACAATTACGAAACCTTATTGACGAGGTTGACGACAAAATAGCACAACTTTATATGCAACGCCTTGACCTTGTTAAACAGGTTGGTGAATATAAAAAGCAAAACGACGTTGTTGTAGAACACAGTGACAGAGAAAATCAAATTTTAGACAGGCTTGCAAACAAGTTTGGCAACCGCACTGCCACAGACTATCTTTACAACAGCATAATGACGTATAGCAAAATGGAGCAAAACATTTTGCAGGCAAACGAAAGCGGTTTTGTTTTTGAAAAACAAACAAAAGATATCTCTTGCGAAACAAACGTTGGTGTTGCGGGCACAACAGGGGCATATGCCGAAAAGGCTGCAAAAAAACTTTTTGCAAATGCGCAACCAAAGTTTTACAAACATTTTTGTGACGTGTTTGATGCTGTCGACAAAAACGAAATAAAATATGGCATTGTTCCAATCGAAAACTCAACTGCAGGCTCTGTAAACGAAGTTTACGACTTGCTTAAAGAATATGACATTAAAATAGTTGGCGCACAAAGACTTTCAGTAAACCATTGTTTGCTTGGGGTGGAGGGTGCAACAATTAGTGACATAAAAAAAGTATATTCTCACCCACAGGCACTTTATCAATGCAAAAAGTTTTTAGATGCAAATGGTATCGAGTCTGTTGAAGACACCAACACGGCAGTTGCATGTGAAAGAGTTGCAAAACTTGCAGATAAAACTGTTGGCGCAATAGGTGCCGAATCAAACGCACAAAAAAACGGTTTGCAAAAGTTAAAGTGTGGCGTGCAGAAGGCCGAACACAACTTTACAAGATTTATCGTTATTTCAAAACAAATGACAGTTTCGCCACAGGCAGACAGACTTAGCCTTATGGTGTCACTCAAACACAAACCTGGAGCACTCTTTCAGCTGTTGAGCATTCTTTCAAGCTTTAAGGTTGACTTGCTAAAACTTGAGTCACGCCCTATACCAGACAAAGAGTTTGAGTTTATGTTTTATATTGACGTTAAGTGTAACGTTTTTAGCGAAAGAACTCAAACAATGCTTGCCTGCATAAAGGCATATTGCGAAACTGTAACAATACTTGGAGCATATCACGAAGTTATTTAATATGAATATATGTATAGTGGGGCTGGGTCTTATTGGCGGTTCGTTTGCTAAAGCCATCAGCCAAAAAACAAACCATTTTTGTATGGGTATAGATACAAATGCAAATAGTTGCAAAAAAGCACTTGACGATGGTGCAATAAAACAGGTTATAACGCCAGAACAGTTGTCGCTAGCAGACCTTGTTGTTTTGGCATTGCAACCAAAAACGCTTGTTAAGTTTTTTACAGCTAATGCAAAATATATCAAAAAGGGAGCAATAGTTTTTGATACCTGTGGTGTAAAACAAGCCGTGTTAAACGAGCTTGTTCCGGTTGCTCAGCAACATGGCATAAAGTTTGTGGGTGCACACCCAATGGCAGGTCGTGAATTTAGTGGATATGACTATTCACTTGCAAGTTTGTTTGACAAAGCAAGTTTTATTGTGACAACAGACTATGCAGACAAAACTGCGGTTGACGTTGTTTGCAACCTTGCGCAACAAATTGGTTTTGCAAACGTGACTGTTACAAATGCAGACCATCACGACAGAGTTATTGCATATACTTCGCAACTGGCACACATAGTTTCAAACAGCTATTGCAAAAGTGAAACTATCAACCAAAAAGAAGGTTTTTGTGCAGGCAGTTTTGCGGATATGACAAGGGTTGGCAAACTTGACGTAAATTTGTGGACAGAATTGTTTTTGTCAAACCCAACTCACCTTGGCAACGAACTTGGCAACCTTATTACAAAACTAACAGAGTTTAAAGTTGCAATTGACAACAAAGATGAACAAACTTTGTCTGCCTTGTTGAAAGAGGGCAATGATATAAAGGTAAAAAGTCTTGCAGACGAAAAAAAGGCATAACGAAAGTTGTGTCTTTATTTTTTTGCAAATATTTGATTTTTCGTGCATATGTGATATAATAACTCAAATATTTTCAGGTGGTGAATTATGAAAACTGTTATCATCACGGGTGCATCAAGGGGTATTGGTGCACAAACAGCAAGGCTGTTTGCAAAAAACGGCTATGCAACTATTATTAACTATAACAAAAGCGAAAAAGATGCTTTTGCCCTTAAAGACGAACTTTTGGCACAGGGTTGTTGTGTCGATTTGTTCAGGGCAGACGTTTCGGTATACAGCGAATGCAAGGCAATGGCAGACTACGTTGTTAAAAAATACAAGCGTATTGACGTGCTTGTTAACAACGCAGGCATTTCGCAGATAAAACCACTTTTTGACGTGAGCCAAGACGATTTCGATTTGGTTATGTCAACAAACTTTAAAAGCGTCTTCAATATGTGCAAAGTTGTGTCAGACTATATGGTCAGCCAAAAAAGTGGTAAAATCATCAATCTGTCCTCTGTGTGGGGCGAAGTGGGTGCTTCTTGCGAAAGTGTCTATTGCGCGTCAAAAGCGGCTGTTGTGGGTTTTACAAAAGCGTTGGCAAAAGAACTTGGCCCATCAAATATAAACGTAAACTGCGTTGCGCCCGGCTTTATTCAAACGGATATGAACGGTTGTTTGTCAAAAGACGTTGTTGACGAAATTATTGACGAAACACCTTTGGCAAGGGTGGGTAATCCGCAAGACGTGGCAAATGCAATTTTGTTTTTGGCAGACGAAAAATCAGGCTTTATTACAGGTCAGGTTTTGGCAACAAGTGGTGGTTGGCAAATGTAATTAAAAGGTGAAAAAATGACAAAAAAATTTAAAAGTTTTGTGGCAGTTTTGCTTGTGTTGATTTGCTTGTTCGTTTTTGGCGCATGCAATATGTTTGAGGGTAAATCTGCCTATGACATTGCGGTAGAACACGGTTTTGTCGGCACGGAGGCAGAGTGGCTTGAAAGTCTAAAAGGCAAAGACGGCGAATATGCCGGTTCTGGCAAATCTGCATATGAAATTGCCCTTGACAACGGTTTTGTCGGAACAGAGGCAGAATGGTTAGAAAGCCTAAAAGGCAAAGACGGTGAAAAGGGTGAAAAAGGTGACAGTGGCGACGATGGAATGACACAGGTCACTGCACAGGCATTGCTTTCTGCCGTTTCAATAGTGTGCCCTGTTTATAACGGCACAGTTTCTGGTGCGGGCGTTATTTTGAGCGTTGACAAAACAAAAGGCGATGCATATATCATTACAAACTATCACGTGGTATATTACAACAAAATTATCACAGAAATTTACGTGTATATCTATGGTCAGGAATATAGCGACTATAAAATACCTGCAACTTACGTGGGTGGCTCTGCTTCTTATGACGTAGCAGTGCTTAAAGTGAGTGGGTCAGACGTTATCAAAAACAGCAACGTAGTGCCTGCCAAAGTTGACGTAAATCAGGTTTATGCAGGTGAAACTGTCGTTGCGGTCGGCAACCCAGACGGTGCAGGCATTTCTGCAACAAAGGGTATAATAAGTGTCGATTGCGAAGAAATCAGCCTTAACCTGGCAGACAACACTGCTGGAACAATGACAGTTATGCGCATAGATGCAGCTGTAAACGGTGGCAACAACGGTGGCGGTCTTTATGACAAAAACGGCAATCTTGTTGGCATAGTAAATGCAAAAATTCAAGACGAAGCAATAGAAAACATGGCATTTGCAATTCCTTCTGTGATTGCATATGGCGTTTATCAAAATATCATCGGTCAGGTGACAGACAAGGTAAATACAAATATTCAGGCAAAAGACTTTATGCTTGGCGTAACCGTAAGGATAACATCGAGCAGTGCAAGTTTCGACAGTGCTTTGGGAGTTACAAAAATTAAAGAAACCATCACCATAGAAGAAGTTTTGTCAACTGGTAATTCATACGGAAAACTCAAGGCGGGTGACAGCATTGTTGCAATAAAAGTTGGCGACGTTAATATTTTGTGCGAAAGAGATTATATGATAGATGCTGCTTTGCTTTATGCAAAACAAGGTGACGTTATTCAAATTACAGTTTTGCGTGACGGTGTTAATCAGACTGTTTCGCTTACACTTGCACAGGAAGGCACTAATATAAAATAAAACGGATACAAAACAAAAAAGAGAGAACGATATTTCGTTCTCTCTTTTAAATTTATTTTTATTCAATGGCAAACAAAGCAGCTTGCTCTGCATGTATAAGGGCAGTATCAAAAAGTTTAACGGATGTGTCTTGTTGCTGAACAAGCAAACCAATTTCGGTGCAACCCAAAATAACGCTTTCGGCACCTTGTTTTTGCATATCATCAATAATTCGCAAAAACTCTTTTTTAGACTCTTGCTTTATTTCACCCATACACAGTTGGTTGTATATAACGTCGTTTATCAAAGATACATCGTCATCGTTTGGAATGATCACGTCAATACCGTTTTTTATCAAAACTGATTTATAAAAATCCTGTTGCATAGTAAATTTTGTTCCAAACAAAGCAGTTTTGCAAATGCCGTGCGCTTTAAGTTTGCTTGCAGTTGCTTCTGCAATGTGCAAAAATGGCAAATCGACGTTTTGCATAATCTGGTCTGCAACCTTGTGCATTGTGTTTGTGCAAAGAACAATAAAGTCTGCGCCACCTTTTTTTAATGAAAGTGCTGCCTGGTTTAAAATTTCGCCACTTTTTTTCCAGTCGCCACTCATCTGGCATTTTTCAATTTCGTCAAAGTTAACGCTGTAAAGCAAACATTTTGCACTGCAAAAACCACCGAGTTTTTCTTTTACAACACGGTTTATCACCTGATAATAAGTCACGGTACTTTCCCAGCTCATTCCACCAATCAGACCAATGGTTTTCATATTAATTGCCTCCTGATTCAATAAAATTATTATAAAATAAATTTAGTAAATTGACAACATCAAATTAAGTTGATATAATCATCTAAATTGACAAATCAATAAAAGACAGGGGTGTATATATGTCAAATTGTAAAGTGGATTTACAATCTGTTATCACAGGACTTTCAAAACTCAAAAAAAAGGCGTTAAAATCACAAACGGAAATGCTCAAACCATTTGGTCTTACTTCAAGACACGCAGGTTATATCATTGCGTTGAGCGACGGCAGGGGAATGACAATGAAAGCACTCAGCGAAACTTTGTGCGTAGACCCTGCAAATACAACTCGTGTTATTGCATATCTTGACGAAATGGGTTACGTTGCAAATGATTGCCAAAAAGATGGCTGCCGCAAATTTAACGTTTTTCTTACTGACAAGGGCAAACATGTTGCTGATGAAATGAAAAAAAGCCTCGAATGCAATAGTCTGGAAATTATGGATCCTCTTACGTCAGAAGAAAAGCTCACTTTTGTAAAATTGTTGTTTAAAATGGCAATGGATAATGATGAAGAATAATTTTGTTGCAGACGGTGCAAAAATTTTGGGTGACGTAACGCTTGGCAACAACGTTTCTGTTTGGTACAACGCCGTTTTGCGTGGCGACGTTTGCAAAATAATTGTTGGCGACGACAGCAACGTTCAGGATTGTTGCGTGGTGCATGGCAAGGTTGGTCAGCCTGTGATTATAGGCAAAGGTGTGTCAGTTGGTCACGGTGCAATTTTGCATGGTTGCACAATTGGCGACAATTCGCTTGTCGGCATGGGTGCAGTTGTTCTTGACGGTGTTGTGGTTGGAAAAAACTGCATTATTGGTGCAGGTGCAGTAGTTACACAAAACACAATCGTTCCAGACAACAGTTTGTTTCTTGGCTGCCCTGCAAAGTTTGTTAAAACGGTTGGTGACGAACAGGTTGAGTCAAACAGACAAAACGCTTTGCATTATGTCGAAATAATAAAAAAATAACAACTGAATATAATTACAAAAGAGGTATATAAATGAAAACAAAAAGATTTAAAGGCGATACTGTCATTTATTTTATCTTTGCAGTATTGTGTGTGGCTTTGGGTGTAGTGCTTATTCCAAGCATAACAGACCTTGGTCAACAAATTTTAAACGTGCTTATTGCAGTTGCAATTTTGTCATATTTGTTTGGTTATCTCGCAAAAAAACTCAAACGCACAAGACAGACTATTTTCATTCTTACGGCTATTGAGTTTGGTCTTTTGCTTCTTATTGCATTGGGGCTCATTCTTTCGCAATTCAAGGTGATAAACATTGCCGGCGGTTGCAAAATTTTGGGTCTTGCACTTGCTTTGCGTGGTGTGGTTGAAATGTTTCGTGCATATTATCACCAGTCAGCAAACAATGCAAGATATCCGTTGTGGCAGTTTGTAACAAACCTTGTTATACTTGTGTTTGGTGTTTATATTTTTGCAAAACCATTCATTACAGACCAACAACTTATTTTGGTTGCGGCAGTAGCATCATTCGTATGTGCGTTGATTTTTGTTATTCTTGGTTTTTCTGCGCTCAGTCAAGACAAAAAGAAAAAATAAAAGCACAAGATTAAAAAACAGACAAATAAAAAACGGTGTTCATACGAACACCGTTTTTGTTTTTTTGTTAAATTGCCGATTTTGTTTTCCACTTTCCACCCATATAGCGAACGAGCGAAATAATTGTGCCCACAAGCCAGCCGAGTGAAACAGCCCACCAAATTGCAGATTGTCCAAACAAATGTGCAAACAGATATGCACCACCAACACGGCAGAAAATGTTGCAAACAGAGCAGAATACAACTGCTTTTACGTCGCCTGCACCACGGAGCACGCCATTTTCTATTACCATCATGCCACACACGAGATAAGTGCATCCAACTATCTGGATATATTCTTTGCCAACTGCAACAGCCTCGGCAGACGAAGTTGTGTCCATAAAGATAGAAAGCATTGGTTCTGCAATAGTGAGTGACAAAACAAGCATAACCACGCTCAACCCTGCAATGATATAAAATGTTGTTTTAAACCCTTGCTTTACACGGTCTATTTGTTTGCAGGCAATGTTTTGTGCAGTGAAAGATGACAATGCATTGCTAATGTTTACAAAGGTAGACGTCAAAACGCCTTCTACTTTCGTTGCCGCTGTAAAGCCTGCAATTACAGTTGCGCCATAGCTGTTTACCAACGCCTGAACGAAAAGGTGACCAACAGAAATTACAGATTGTTGCAACATAGATGGCAAGCCAATTCTCATAATTTTTTTAAACAACAATTTATCAAATGCATTTGCCTTTTCACTAGGGGCAATCTTTTTAACTTTTTTGAGCAAAACAAACAAACTCATTGCGCAGGCAAGTGTCTGTGCAATAAAGGTTGCCCATGCAACGCCTGCAACACCCATATTGAAAGGTGGCAACACAAGCAAAAAGTCAAGACCAATGTTTACAAATGACGAAAAAATCAAAAAGTAAAGTGGAAGTTTGCTTTCACCAAGTGCGTTGAATGCAGAAGTAATGCCGTTATAAAGCAACATTGGTATGCAACCATAAAAATAGATTTGCAAATATTGTTTTGCCAAAGCATAAATATCTGCCGGTGTAGACAACATGTTCAAAATGCCGTCTACAAAAACAACGCCCACAAGGGTAAACACAGCACCCATAACACCCATTGTTATAAGTGTTGTATAAATTGCCGTTTTTGTGTCTTTAAGTCTTTTTGCACCAAACAGTTGCGATATTACGACAGAGCAGCCAACGCTTGCACCCATTGCAACCTGAACAATCAAAAAGACCATAGATGCAGTAGAACCAACGCCGGCAAGCTCGGTACTGCCACAAAGCTGACCAACGACAGCAGTGTCAACAATGTTGTACAACTGTTGAAAAATATTTGCAATTATCATTGGCAAAGCAAAAGTTAAAATAACTTTAAAGGGTTTGCCAACTGTCAAATCTTTTGCCATTTTTACCTCATATATATTATATATTAAACGTTTATTATTTTATTAGTTTACAACTTTAAATATATCAAGTCAAGGTAAAAGACAACCGATGTGTTTTATAAAATTACGTTAATAAAAAATTTTTTTAAAAATTAAATAAAAAATGATAAAAATTTTTAAAAAAAGTGCCGTTTTGGGACAAATTTGCAAAAAAAATATAAAAAACAGACCATTATAAATCAAAACAAGTATTGACACATGGTTGTTAAAGCAATATAATTTAGTTAACATTATTATAAGGTGTATTTTTGCACTTTAACAAAAAATCACGACACTATCCGGAGGAAGTATTATGACAAAAGTAAAAGAACTTAACATTGCATTGTTGGGTCTTGGTACAGTTGGCAAAGGTTTGGTAAATCTTCTCAACGAAAATAAAGACGAAATCCTTAGCAAACACAACGCAAAAGTAAATATCGTAAAAGTTTATGAACGCAACGCAGACAAACTTGAAAAATTTGGTATGGACAGAGCGTTGTTTACAGACAACATGCAAGAAATTTATGACGATCCATCAGTTGACATCGTTGTAGAACTTTTGGGCAGAATCCACCCTTCAAAAGAATTTATCGAAGGCGCACTTAAAGCTAAAAAGAACGTTGTTACTGCAAACAAAGACCTTATCTGCATGCACGGTGGAGAACTTTTGAAAGTTGCAAAACAAAACGGCGTAACAATGCTTTACGAAGCAAGTTGTCTTGGTGCTGTTCCTGCAATCAACACACTCAAAAACAACTGTTTGGGTGATGAAATTAAATCAATCAAAGGTATCTTTAACGGCACAACAAACTATATGCTCACAAAAATGACGCAAGAAGGTTTGTCATACGAAGCATGCCTTAAACAAGCACAAGAACTTGGCTATGCAGAAAGTGACCCTACAAACGACGTAGAAGGCATCGATGCAGCATACAAACTTTGCATTCTTTCACGCTTTGCATTTGGTCTTGACGCTCAGTTTGATGATATCAGCAAAAAAGGCATTACAAAAATCACCTCACAAGATATCGAAATTGCTGGTCGCCTTGGTTATACAATCAAACTTTTGGCAATTGCAAAATGCAACAACCAAAAACTTGAAATGCGCGTAAACCCTGTTTTGGTTTCTAACGAACATCAACTCAGCAAAATCAACGGTGCATTCAATGCCTGCACAGTAGAAGGTAACTATTCAGACGAAATTACTCTTATTGGCCGTGGTGCTGGTTCTTATCCAACTGCAAGTGCAGTTGCAAACGACATTATGAACTTTGCTCACAAAATGGGCGACGTTGGTCAACGCACACTCAAAAAAGCAAAAATCGAAAAAGACGGTCAAATGAAATTCTATATCAGATTGTCAATTTTGGATAAAGCAGGCGTTCTTGCCGTTATCGCAAAAACTCTTGGCGACAACAAAATTTCTATCGAATCTGCAATTCAAGACAAAAATGACAATCCAGAAGTAAAATCTCTTATTATCGTTACACACAGCACAAGCTCACTCAACATGCAAAAAGCATTGGACAAAATTGCCAAGGCAGAAGTTGTTCAAAGCATAGATTCAGTGTTGGAAGTTCTTGGCTGATATCAAGGAGAAACAAATGGGTATTTATTACCATAGCACAAGAGATAAAAACAAACGTTATTCAGCAAGCGAGGCAATTCTTAAGGGTCTTGCTCCAGACGGTGGACTTTTTGTTCCAAGTCAGTTCCCTCAAATGAGCGACAAATTGGGTGACCTTGCAAAACTTGGTTATGCCGACCTTTGCCATACTGTAGTTTGCAGTTTTTTTGAAGAATTTAAAACAGACAGCGAATTTAAGGCAGACGTTCACAAAGCATATCAAAAGTTTGAAACTCCAGATGCAGTTCAGCTCAAAACTTTTGGCGACGTTTGTTATATGGAACTTTATCATGGTCCAACCTGTGCCTTTAAAGATTTTGCACTCAGCGTGTTGCCATATGAAATAAGGGCTGCAAAACGCAACCTTGGCATAACACACGACTATGCAATTCTCACTGCAACTTCTGGCGACACAGTCGATGCCAACGATCTCATAGCCTTTTTCCTGAAACAGTTCCGCAATGGCTTCGCTTTCATACTGATTTACTTTACAGCCCAAGGCAAAACTTGCCGCTTTTTTCATATCTGAATTCTCCTTACGAGTTTATACTCCTGTGATTTCGCGGATGGCTTTCACCACGCCGCCTTCGTTATTGCTGCCCGCAATGAAACGGGCTTTTTTCTTCACGCCTTCCACAGCACCCTCCATGGCAAAGCTATAGTAGGCTTTTTCAAACATTTCCACATCATTATACTGGTCGCCGAACACCATGGTTTCCTCAAGACTAATGCCCCACATCTCCTGCAGCGCTTCCACCGCAGTACCTTTGTTGACACCATAGATGCCCGTATCCATACAGCCTTCACCGCTGGTCACCAGATTCAGGCTTTCATCCAGGGCTGCACGCACCTTGCGGAACATGGCTACCGTATCTTCCCCATT
>JAFVQA010000007.1 GCA_017505015.1 Clostridia bacterium | reverse complement strand
CCCATGCAGTTGCATCAAACTCGCCGTCGTGCATATCCACCACGATAGTAAACTCGTCGTTGTTGAGCACGTTTGTTGCAACGTCTTCGTCAAAGTCAACCCCTGCACCATTGTTGCAAACTGTAACTTTGCCTTTTGATGAAACAATGTCAACGTCAATTTTGCTTACGTCAAACTCGCCCTGGGCATAACCTATTGCACAAAGAATTCGTCCCCAGTTTGCATCAGAAGCAAACACAGCCGCCTTAAGCAAAGAAGAAGTGATAACGCTTTTTGCAATGCCACGTGCAAGTTGTTTGCTTTTTGCATTTTTAACAACGCACTCCATAAGTTTTGTTGCACCCTCGCCATCTTTGGCAATGGCTTTTGAAACTTTTGTGAGCACCTCGTTAAGAGCATTTTTGAATATAACGTAATCGTCGTTTTCAGTTGTGATTTCGTCATTGCCAGCCAGGCCGTTTGCCATGATTGTGAGCATGTCGTTTGTAGAAGTATCACCGTCTATGCTGACCATGTTGAGAGTGTCAACGACAACTTCGCCAAGTGCTTTTTTGAGCATATCCGGGCTGATGCAAACGTCGGTTGTAACAAAGCAAAGCAAAGTTGCCATGTTTGGGTGAATCATGCCACTACCCTTTGCAATAGCACCGATAGTCACTTGTTTGCCACCAAGTGTAAAACCAACGGCAAACTCTTTTTTTACTGTGTCGGTAGTCATAATTGCCGTTGCAGCATCATCACTGCCATTATAATTGAGTTCGCTCACAAGTTGATCCATACCCTGTTGGATAGGTTCTATTGGCAAAACCTGACCGATAACGCCTGTTGACGCAACGATAACGTCACTTGCAGGAATGCCACTTTGTTTTGACACAAGGTCTGCCATCATTTTTGCCTTTTGCACACCGTCTGCATTGCAAGTGTTTGCATTGCCACTGTTGCATATAACGGCTTGTGCCTTGCCATTTTCAAGGTGCTGTCTTGTAACAGTGATTGGCGCGCCGTATACTTTATTCGTTGTGTATACTGCCGCAGCCGAACACAAATTGTCAGACAAAATGAGAGCCAGATCTTTTTTAGTTTTGTTTTTTCTTATTCCGCAGTGCACGCCACTTGCTTTAAATCCTTTTGGTGCACATACACCACCGTTTGTCCATACAAAATCCATATTTCTCCTAAAATGCAGGTGGCATAAAGTCAAGACCTGTTTTTTCGTCAAGACCATACATGATGTTCATGTTTTGAATTGCCTGACCTGCCGCACCCTTTACCATATTGTCGATTGCAGAAACAACTATGAGCCTGTTTGTGCGTTCGTCAAGGTGCAATGATATATCACAATAGTTGCTGAGTTTTACGTTTTTGAGAGTAGCAATGCTGCCTTTTGGCAAAACTCTGACAAATTTTTCGTCTTTATAAAAATTTTGATATATATTATAAATTTCGTCAAGAGTATATTTTTTGTCAAGCGAAACGTAGCAGGTAGAAACTATGCCACGGTTGAGTGGAAGCAAGTGTGGAGTAAACAACACTTTTACCTCTTTGCCTGACAACCAGCCCAAAGTCTGCTCAATTTCCGGAGTGTGGCGATGGCTTGCAATTTTGTATGGCGCAAAAGCCTCGTTGCAGTCAGGAAAGTGCGTGTTTTGTGCCAACGCTCTGCCTGCACCCGTTGCACCCGATTTGCTGTCTATAACAATGCCATTGTCTACGAACATATTGTTTTTTACAACAGGGGCAAGACCAAGTGCAATGCTTGTTGGAT
>JAFVQA010000040.1 GCA_017505015.1 Clostridia bacterium | reverse complement strand
ACCTTACGGTTGATGAGATACACCTATCGGTGATTATATACACACTAAAGTGTGATGAAATACCATTACTTCGCAATGGATAAAAAAAACAAGTCTTTTGACTTGTTCTTTTTGGCTCCCCAGGCAGGATTTGAACCTGCGACACTTCGGTTAACAGCCGAATGCTACTACCGCTGAGCTACTGAGGAACGATAGCTTAAACATTATAACTCCCTAATATAAGGTTGTCAACTTTTTTTTACATTTTTTTGATTATTTTTTTCCAAAAAATTGCTGAGCTATAAATTCGCCGTTTACTATTTGTCTTTGTTCGATGGCATCGAACAATGGTTTTTTGTCATATGGCAGTTTTAGTTGTTCAACGTGCATGCCATCTTTGCTGAAAGTTGCAATAGCACCGTTTGCAAAGTCTTGCCTGTTGCAACCAAGTGAGCCAACGTCTATCAAAAGTTTGTCGCCCTGCATTGTGATTGGGTTGTGTTCGTGACCAAAAAAAACGACGTCGGCATCTACGTGGCGAAAAACTGCATCTAACTGATCTTGTTCTGGCTTGATAACAGGGCGAAAAAAGTGTGGGCCGTCGCCTGCATTATACATACCATAGTGACAAAAAGTGATTTTTTTGCCAAAATATTCGCGATGGATAAAAAACGGTTGATTTGTTATCATTTGTTTATAACCCTCGCCAAGAGTTGCATGCACCTGTTTGTGGTGGCTTGCCATTGGCTCTGGCATAGGAAAGCGCAAATTGTCTATGCCAACGAGATATAACAATTCATGGTTGCCCTTTGTCATAGTAACGTTTTTTGCAATAAGAAGGTCAAGGCACTCTTTTGAAAAAGGCCCTATTGCTATTGCATCGCCAACGTGTATAACCTCGTTGCAACCGGCTTTGTCAAAATAGTCAAGCATAACCTGCAAAGCAGGAAGGTTGCCGTGGGTGTCTGAAATTATGCCAATTTTTATACTTTCCATACAAAACAAGTTTATCACATTGTTTTTTAATTTTCAATACAATTATTTTCCAAAGACCTATTTATTTTTGAGTTTTGTTGTTATATAATTTATTTGTATCGAGGTGAATTATGGACAAAAAGCAAAAATTTGTTGATATCATCAATTCAAGTGACAACATAGTTTTCTTTGGTGGTGCAGGTGTTTCAACCGAGTCTAACATTCCCGACTTTCGTTCAGTTGACGGGTTGTATAACCAAAAATACAAATATCCGCCAGAAACCATTTTGAGCCACACTTTTTTTGTTCACAGAACGGAAGACTTTTTTGAGTTTTATCGTGACAAAATGCTTGCACCATGGGCAAAACCAAACGTAACGCACAAAACACTTGCAAGGCTTGAACAGCAAGGCAAACTCAAAGCCATTGTCACACAAAACATAGATGGTCTGCACGAAATGGCTGGCAGCAAAAAAGTGTTTAATCTGCACGGAACGGTTTATCGCAACTATTGCATGAAGTGCGGAAAGTTTTATCCTATGGAGCACGTTAAAGACAGTGTTGGCATTCCACGTTGCAGTTGTGGCGGTGTTGTAAAGCCAGACGTTGTGCTTTATGAAGAAGGGCTTGACGACAACGTTGTTGAAGGTGCAATAAACGCCATTGCCAAGGCAGACGTTTTGATTATTGGTGGCACTTCGCTCACGGTGTATCCTGCGGCAGGATTCATAAATTATTTTAACGGAAAACATTTGATTTTGATAAACAAGCAAACAACACAATTCGACAACAAAGCCGACCTTGTTTTTCACGAAGGTCTTGGCGATATGTTTGGTTTGTTATAACAAAAAAACAAAAGCCTCGCATTTGCGAGGCTTTTTTATAACTTGTTTTTTTGCAATTTTTCACACTATGCGACAAAGCACTCCCCTTTGCGACAAACCTTTGCTGATATGATAGCGTTGGGGAAAAATGCTCATTTTATAAACACGCAAAGCCACTCTGCATCATCACTGACGTATGAAACACGATGTTTTTTGCCCGATGGAATGAGCATATGCTCATCTTTGCATATATCAACAAAATCGTTTTCGAATTGAAGTTGTGCTTTTCCTTTTGTGAGCATAACCCATTCGTCTTCGTCTTGACAATACCAAAAACCGTCAGGGCTGGCATTGCCAAACGAAACGATTTTTTCTACCCTTGTTTTTTCATTTTCAAAAAGGGTTGTTATTTCTTCGCCGTTGATTATAACCTTCATAAAGCAATTATAACATTAAAATTTGCATTTGGGTATAAAAAGCAAAAATAAGCAAAAACTAAAATCAAACAAGGAGGTTTGTTAATGGAAAACAAAAAACAAAATTCAACAAAAAGTGCAAAAACACAATCTAAAACACAGTCAAAAACACAAAACAAAACACAAAGCAAAGGTGCATCTGATAAAAAGTCTGGTTGCACAAATT
>JAFVQA010000039.1 GCA_017505015.1 Clostridia bacterium | reverse complement strand
GCAAGACCTGCGGCACAGGCAACCGGTCCTCCAGCAAAAGTACTGCCGTGCTCGCTTCTGGTAAACTCCAGGCCTTCGCGGGCAATGATTGCGCCCATCGTCCTCCGGGATCGCGCCCTGCAAGTGCGCCTGCCCGACGCACAGCTCCATCCAGGGCTTCTACCATTTCGTGTTCGTCATCAATCATTTCGCCAACAGTAATTTCTTCGCCGTCTTCGTTGAGTGTTTTTACGTCAAGTGCAAGTGATTGCAATTCTTTGAGCAAAACGTTGAATGCTTCTGGCAAGCTTGGTGCGGCTGTGTCAGAGCTTTTCTTGTCTTTAGGTTGAGAAATGCTGTTGTAAGTTTTAAGACGGCCTTCTACGTCGTCTGATTTAACTGTCAAAATTTCTTGCAAAATGTTAGCAGCACCATAAGCTTCGAGTGCCCAAACTTCCATTTCACCAAAACGTTGACCACCAAACTGAGCTTTACCACCCAAAGGCTGTTGAGTAACCAAGCTGTAAGAACCTGTGCTACGAGCGTGGATTTTGTCATCAACCAAGTGGATGAGTTTGAGCATATACATATAACCAACTGTAACGCGGTTTTCGAAAGGTTGACCTGTGCGACCATCGTACAATACAACCTTGCCGTCAACTTTGCCAGTTTCTGGGTTAGTCATGCAGTTTTGTTCAAACAATTCTTTAATGTCTTTTTCTGTTGCACCGTCAAATACAGGAGTTGCAACTTTCCAGTCGAGCATTTTAGAAACGAGACCCAAGTGAACTTCCAAAACCTGACCGATATTCATACGGCTAGGTACGCCCAATGGGTTAAGCACGATTTGAAGTGGTGTGCCGTCTTCCATAAATGGCATATCTGCTTTTGGCAAAACGCGTGAAATAACGCCCTTGTTACCGTGGCGACCCGCCATTTTATCACCAACAGAGATTTTTCTCTTTTGTGCGATATATACTCTGACTTTTTTGTTAACGCCTGGATCAAGATCGTCTTTGTTTTCTCTTGTAAATACTTTAACGCCAACAACGATACCTTCGCCACCGTTTTTAACGCGGAGTGATGTATCTCTAACTTCTCTTGCTTTTTCGTTGAAGATAGCACGAAGAAGTCTTTCTTCACTTGTAAGTTCTGTTTCACCTTTTGGTGTAACTTTACCAACGAGAATGTCGCCCACTCTAACCTCGGCACCAACGCGAATGATACCTTCTTCGTCAAGGTTTTTGAGAGCTTCTTCGCCCACGTTAGGAATGTCACGTGTGATTTCTTCTGCACCGAGTTTTGTGTCACGAACGTCTGCTTCGCGTTCTTCAATGTGAATAGATGTAAATACGTCGTCTTTAACGAGTTCTTCACTGATGAGGATCGCGTCTTCGTAGTTGTAACCTTCCCATGTCATAAAGCCAACGAGAATGTTTTTACCAAGAGCAAGTTCGCCACCTTCTGTAGAGTGACCGTCTGCAAGAGTGTCGCCTGCGCGAACTACGTCGCCTGTGTTAACCAAAGTTTTTTGGTTGATGCAAGTGCCGTTGTTGCTGCGAACGAATTTTTTAAGTTTATATTCGTGAACTGTGCCTTCTGCATCTTTAACCAAAATTTCGTCTGCAGTTGCACGAGTTACTACACCGTCTGTCTTAGAAATAACCATAATGCCACTGTCGTGTGCAATACGATATTCTGTACCTGTTGCAACGATTGGGGCTTCTGTCTTCAAAAGCGGAACTGCCTGACGTTGCATGTTAGAACCCATGAGTGCACGAGTGATATCGTCGTTTTCCAAAAACGGAATAAGGCTTGTTGCGATAGAGATAAGTTGTTTTGGGCTAACGTCCATATAGTCAACTACTTCTGCAGGATATTCTGTGATATCTTCTTTGTGACGGCAGTTAACACGTTCGTTTGCAAAAGAACCGTCTTCGTTGAGTGGTTCGTTGGCTTGTGCAACGATATACTTATCTTCTTCGTCTGCTGTGAGATAGTCAATATGAGTTGTAACGATTTTGTTAGCTTTGTCTACTCTGCGATATGGTGATTCGATAAAGCCATATTCGTTGATTCTTGCATATGTAGCAAGTGATGTGATAAGACCAATGTTTTGACCTTCTGGTGTTTCGATTGGGCACATACGGCCATAGTGAGAGTGGTGAACGTCGCGAACGTCAAACGTTGCACGTTCTCTGTTGAGACCGCCAGGACCAAGTGCAGAAAGTTTACGTTTGTGTGTAAGCTCTGCAATAGGGTTTGCCTGATCCATAAATTGTGACAATTGTGAACTGCCAAAGAATTCTTTGATAGCACTTGTAACAGGTCTTACGTTGATGAGAGATTGTGGAGTTGCTTCATCTGGGTCTTTCATTTGCATACGCTCTTTAATAACCCTTTCCAATCTGCTGATACCAACGCGGAATTGGTTTTGCAACAATTCGCCAACACTGCGAACACGACGGTTGCCAAGGTGGTCGATATTGTCATCACAACCCAAGCCGTGTTTAAGGTTGAGGTTGTAGCTTACAGTAGCAATCATATCTTCGCGTGTGATGTGTTTTGGTGTCAAAACGTCAACACTGTTTTTGATAGCTTCGCAAACAGAAGACACGTCGCTGTTTTCTTCGAGAATTTTTGTAAGCTCTGCAAGGTTGGCAAATTCCAAAATGCCAAGTTCTTTTGGATTGATATCTGCAAAATCACTTGAATATTTGCCAAGGTAATATTTAAGGTCAACAACGCCGTTACCAATAACTTTAACTTTTGGGTTGTTGTTTGTTTTTACGAATACAACGTTTACGCCAGAGTGTTGAATGTCATAAGCTTTTGCCTGATCAACAACTTCGCCTGCGCAACCGATAACTTCGCCTGTTGTTGGAGCAATTACGTCTTCTGCCAAAGTAAATCCTTCAATGCGGTTTGCAAGTGAAAGTTTTTTGTTGAATTTGTAACGACCAACTCTTGCGAGGTCATATCTGCGAGGATCAAAGAACAAATCGTTGAGTTGTTTTTTAACAGATTCGTCTGTTGGAACTTCACCCGGACGAAGTCTTTTATAAAGTTCGATAAGACCTTCTCTTTCGCTCTTTGTTGTATCTTTTTCGATAGTCTTGTTAAGATTTTCGTCATCTGCGCCAAACATAGCTCTGATTTCTTCATCTGTGCCAAGACCAATTGCACGCATCAAAACAGTTGATGGCAATTTGCGATTTCTATCTACGTGTACCCACAAAACACCGTTTGTATCAGTCACGAACTCCAACCATGCACCACGGTTTGGAATGACTGTAGTATCAAACATTTCTTTGCTGTCGAATTTATCTTTGTTTTTAGCAGCATAAACGCCAGGTGATCTAACCAATTGGCTTACAACTACACGTTCTGCACCGTTGATGATGAAAGAACCGTTGTCTGTCATAAGCGGGAAGTCGCCCATAAATACTTCTGACTCTTGAATTTCGCCTGTGTCTTTGCGCAAAAGTCTTACTTTAACTTTGAGAGGTGCTGCGTAAGTTGCATCTCTTACTCTGCATTCCTCTTCAGAATATTTAGCCTTGTCTTTAAGAGTGTGTTCTGTAAAATACAACTCGAAACGACCGCTGTAGTCCTGAATTGGAGAAAAATCTTTAAATACTTCGGCGATGCCTTCGCGAATAAATTGGTCGTATGAATTTTTTTGCACTTCGATAAGGTTTGGAATTTCCAAAACGTCTTTAATGCGAGAAAAACTCATTCTTTCGCGTTTGCCGAATTTTACTGGATGAATGTTAGCCATGTACTACTCCTTCTCCTTAATAAAAAGATAAATTTCACAACTGATTTGTGAGCATTTTATCGGTTTTTTCAGCTGTTTTTTTGACCCCTTTTTTGAAAAAAAGGACAGAAAGTGACTATACTACGGATAATAATGCATTAAACATATTAACACAACTTTTGTCAATGGTCAATGGTTTTGCAAAAAATAATAATTTTTTTTCATCTTGCCGTTTTGTATTGAATATACTGTGTTTTTGTGCTAAATTTTAAGCAAGGAGAATTTTTTTATGAGACTTGACAAATTTTTGAAAGTATCACGAATACTCAAAAGACGCACTGTTGCAAACGAAGCCTGCACAAACGGTAGAGTTATGGTAAACGGCAGAACCGCAAAACCCTCTGTTCAATTAAAAAGTGGCGACGTTGTAGAAATTGCTTTTGGCACAGGCGCACTCAAATTTGAAGTGCTTGAACTTTTGGAAACAACAAAAAAAGTAGATGTAGACAAAATGTATCGCATTTTAGACTAAGGAACAAATTATGAAAAGTGCAATTATAGTGGCAGGCGGAACAAGCAGCAGGTTTGAACAAAACAAACTGTTTGCCCCTCTTTTTGACAAAACACTTATAGAAACAACGGTAGACGCTTTTGTTGACGTGGCAGACGAAATCGTGCTTGTTGTAAATGCAAAAGACATGATGCAAATGACTTTGCTTTTTGCAAACAGCAAAATAAAACTTACAACGGGTGGTCACACTCGCACGCAATCTGTTTTGAACGGACTAAAAGCCATATCTGACAACAGCACCCTCGTTGCAATTCACGACGGCGCAAGACCATACGTGAGCAAAACTCTTGTCGAGCATTGTTTTGACACGGCAGAACGGTTTGACAGTGCAATACCGGTGCTTAAAGCAGTTGACACGATTTATCTGCAGGAAGGTGAAAAAGCAAAGTTTGTTGACAGAAACAAAATTTGCAGAGTGCAGACACCGCAGACGTTTAACACGGCAAAAATAAAACATGCATATCAAACCAGAGACGAAGCAAAAAGTTATACTGACGACTCACAGGTGTATCTTGAAACTTTTGGTTCACTCCATTTTGTAGAAGGCGAAAACAACAATATAAAAATAACTTATCCATCCGACCTGTTCAGCCAGAGTGTTGGCAACGGGTTTGACGTGCACCAGCTTGTGGAAAACAGAAAACTTGTTTTGTGCGGAGTAGAAATCCCCCACTACCTTGGTTTGCTTGGTCACAGTGATGCAGACGTTGCAACTCACGCCATTATGGATGCAGTTTTGTCAAGCATTGGCGAACGTGACATTGGCGTTCACTTTCCTGACAACGATGACAGTTACAAAGACATTTCCAGCATAACTTTGTTGCAAAAGGTAAACGAAATTGTAAAAAGCAAAAATGTAAAAATACAAAGTATTTCGTGCGTGATAATGGCGCAGGCACCAAAACTTGCAAACTATATCCCACAAATGTGCGCAAACATAGCCACCGTTTTAAACCTGCCAACAAACAGAGTTAACATTTCTGCAACAACCACAGAACATCTTGGCATAATAGGTGAAGAAAAAGGCATTGCCGCTCAGGCTGTTTGCCTTGCACAACTTTAACTAAAAAACAAAGCCCCGACATTTGTCGGGGTTTTTTGTTTTTGTTTTTTTATTCAAATATATTTTCTGTAATATCTTCTAAAATAGTGTCACCTATGAACACTTTTTTGCTGAACAGACCTTTTATCATATATGGAGTAACAAAGGTGATCATTTCTCCGCCTTTTAAAAAAACAAAGGTTTTGGCAGCTTTTGCAATGCCACCGTTGGCAGAAAGTATAACGGTGTCGAAAACAAGTCTTGCATAGGCAAACTGCGTTTCTTTGAGTTTTTGCAAACTTGTTTCAAAAACTTCGTCCGCATCAAAATCATTGTCGATGGCAACAATCTCTACCACTTCAGTTTTGCCATCTTCATTTTCAATTTTAAGTTGTGGCATAACGCATTTGTCTTTTTGCAATGCTTGTTGCACGTGCAAAAGTGTTTCGTCAACAATTTTTCTTACGTCATCTTGAATTTTTTGGTCAAAATCTTTAAATTCCATAACAAGTCACCATTTGTTTTTTTAAAGTATAGCACAAAACAAAAGTCAAATCAATAGTGCAAAAATTTGACTCTTTACAAATGAACATGTTTTTTGGTATAATATGTAAGTATTTGACAATGTTAATATAAAAGGAGAAAATATATGAGCAATTTAAACGTTGTTTGTCTTGACCTTGAAGGTGTTTTGGTGCCTGAAATATGGATTGCTTTTGCCCAGGCAAGTGGCATTCCAGAACTCAAGCGCACAACACGTGACGAACCTGACTATGACAAACTTATGAAATGGCGTCTTGAAATACTCAAGCAACACGGTTTGGGTTTGAAAGAAATTCAAGAAACTATTGCAAAAATAGACCCAATGCCTGGCGCAAAAGAGTTTTTGGACAAACTCCGTGCAAAAACACAGGTTTTGATTTTGAGCGACACTTTCACACAGTTTGCAACACCACTTATGCAAAAACTCGGTTGGCCAACAATTTTTTGCAACACTTTGGAAGTAGCAGAAAACGGTGATATCGTTGGCTATAAAATGAGATGCGAAAAATCTAAACTTTCAACAGTGCAGGCTTTGCAGTCTGTTGGTTTTGAAACAATTTCTGCAGGTGACAGCTACAACGACCTCGGCATGATTTTAAACAGCAAGGCAGGCTTTTTGTTCCGCAGCACAGAAAAAATCAAGCAAGACTATCCTGACTTGCCAGCATATGAAGAATATGACGATTTGCTTGCAGCAATTGAAAAAGCACTTTAATAACAAAAAAATTAAACCCCACGGTTTTCCGTGGGGTTTTTTATTTTAACCACGCTGTTGACAAATACCTTTAAGTTTCACACTTTTGTTGCACGGCATATTATATAATATATTGCTTTTTAAGGAAGTGAATATAATGCAAAAATATAATTTTTTTAACAACAATAACTGTTGCGAAAACGACAACGGCAACAGTCGTCAGCAGAATTTTAGCGACAGCCAGACTCGCGACTATGGTTGCCAAAAAGACGTTTGCGCAAACGAACGCCCTTGCGCTCGTGATTGTTGCCCATGTCCTGCTGGTCCAAGAGGTCCGCAAGGTCCGAGAGGTCCAAGAGGTTTTACAGGAATGCCAGGGCCACAAGGTCCTGTTGGTCCAAGGGGTTTGCCTGGTTTAACGGGTCCGGCTGGCCCAAGTGGAGCCACAGGTGAAATCGGTCCGGTTGGACCACAAGGTCCAGTTGGTCCTCAAGGTCCTGCAGGTGAGCAGGGTCCTGTAGGTCCACAGGGTCCAGTCGGGGCAACAGGTGCTACAGGCCCACAAGGCCCGGCAGGTGAACAAGGTCCCGTAGGTCCTATTGGGCCACAGGGTGAACAAGGTCCAATTGGTCCTCAAGGACCTATTGGTGAAACTGGCCCGGTTGGTCCACAAGGTCCGGTTGGGGCAACGGGTGCCACAGGTCCGCAAGGTCCTGCTGGTGAAACTGGTGCTACGGGCCCTCAGGGGCCAATAGGCGAAACTGGTCCAGTAGGCCCACAAGGTGAAACAGGTCCAGTAGGCCCACAAGGACCACAGGGTGAACAAGGTCCTGCTGGTGGTGTGCTTAACTATGCCGATTTTTATGCACTGATACCACCAGACGGCGCCACAACGATAGCACCGGGGACAGACGTAACGTTTCCACAAGACGGTCCTAACAGTGGCACGGACATTTCGCGAGTTGAACCTGGCACCTTTAACCTTGCACAGCCAGGCACCTATTACGTTATGTTTGAGGCAGGAGTTGACGAAGCAGGTCAATTGCTTTTGACACTCAACGGAGAAGATCTGGCTTATACCGCAGTTGGCAGAGCCACAGGTGCATCGCAAATCGTGGGCATGGCTCTTGTGACAACAGCAGTCGCAAACTCAACCCTTACCGTGCGAAACCCTGCAGGCAATCCTGCCGCATTAACCCTTACGCCACTTGCAGGTGGCACACAACCTGTTTCTGCACATCTAATCATTATGCAGATTGGATGATTTTACAGGCAAACAAAGTTTAAACAAAAAGGCACGTTTAAGCTAAACGTGCCTTTATTTTGTCGCAAAAAGTATTGTATTGTTTATATATCAGCATTTAAAAAACACGAGCAGGGCGTTATCCGGTGTCGTGCTTTGATATGGCGGAGAGTGTGAAATGTAAAACAACGTTTAATCATCCAGACTGCCAATTACTTTAAAATATTTTTCTGCAACAACTTTTTGAACAAATTTGTTTCTTTCTTCTCCGGCATTGTCAAAAATCACGTCCCATCTGCCATTTATTGCATATGAAGATATCACAACCCCCGTCACTCCAGGATAAAGGCCTTCTGCTATATATTCCGGCACTTCTTCTGTAATCTCAATGATATCATTTTCTTTAACCAGACAAGGTGTAAAACATTTTTCCAAATCAATTTTGCTGTCGTCAACAAATGCATTTAACTCTGCCTGATATCCATCAGGAAAAACACCAAGATAATCAAGGCAATCTTCTTCAACCCATGCAAAAACATGATCTCCATAGTTGTGACCGTTATGAAACATAACCAGAAATTTATCATTTTCCTTCCTGACAACAACACCACTACAGTCTTTTTTTATACCTCTTGATACAAGGGCTTCGTTATCTTTATTGAGTGTTATCAAATCAAAAACTTTAATCTTCATTATCTGTCTCCCAATGGTGTATTGCATGTTATTTTGCCAAGTGGATGGATCTTCCATCCGCTCACAAAAGAAATCCCTTGTTTAATTGATGAATCTACGTTAATTATTATATCTATGTTTTGACCATATTCGTCAAGTTTTTTTATAACATAGTCTCCATTTGCATATTTTTCTTTTGCTTGTTGTTCATATGTGTACTTGAGAAAGAGAGAATCATCAACACTAAAACCCAGTTGTTCAAAAAGTTGCTTTTTTCCATTGTCTTTATATTTCTCTGCAAAAATATATTTGACAAATTTGTCTATACTGCAATCTGCAACAATTTCTTTAGTTGGATTTTGTATATTAAATTTTAAGCAATCACAATAAAGATGCAAACCATCATAAACAGAAATGTTTTCTGGCAATTTTAATTTGACAAAATAACAACCAGATAAAGAAGTGCATTTCATACAGTGCCCTAAAGCCGCAAGCGTTTTCCTTATGGCTTCTCTTTCAGGACCTTCTTTATCAGGAACACCCCAATGAAACCACTTTATCCATCCGTTATCAACAATTTCTCCATCTTTTAAAACAAAGTTGTCAAAAATTTTCATAAGCCCTCCTCAATCAAGCAAAGGATAACATATGATTTTAAAAAAACAACAAAACAGTGCCAGAAAATAAAATGAAAAAAATGTAAAACTATTTTTTTGCGAGATCTCACGCGAAAACATACATGAAAACGCAACTGTTGATTGGCAACAAGTGGATAAAATCAACAAAAAAAGATCAGGCAAAATATGATCTGAAAAACTGTATCATTTTTACAAAAAACAAAGGAACTAAAACGAGTTCGTTTTAGTTCCTTTTTGCGGAGACGGCGAGATTCGTAAGGAGCAACGCGACGGAATAGCAAAGTAAAACGAAGCGTCACGTTATTTCGCTTTCTCGTCGTTGCAGCAATTAAAAAAGCACGAGCAGGGCGTCAGCCGGTGTCGTGCTTTGATATGGCGGAGACAGTTCTAATTTGTTCGAACTCATTGTAAAAATAGAATCAGTCTCGCTGTTTTGAGACTGTTTTTCTATTTCTTTTATTTTATCTTTAGTTATCTCATAATGTTCATATGTATCTGCAAAATTAAAGGTTATTATCACCTTGTCAGGATACAAAATCACTTCTCTGATGAAAGTTACAACAATGGCTTTTTTAGTCGCTATGTCGTCAATATCGCCTTTGATTACAGACTTGAAATACTCCATAATAATCTCTGGTGACAAATATGCATAATTTTTGTTTTTTTCTTTTTGTATATCAAAATCCAATTGTAAAATCTCGTTTTCAAGTTCTTTAAGACGTATTTTTGTTTGTTCCGTTATGATACCCATTTCTATTGCAGAAATAAGGTTTTTTGATGCTTTGAGGGCAGTTTCTTTTTGAGCCTCAAGATTTTTGAGTATACTGCTGTTGTTTACTTGTTGCTCATGAATTTTGCAGATTTTGTTGGCAACGTATTGCAATATTTTATTGTCGCATAAAACTCTCCACGTGCAGTCAAACACAAGATTTTCCAGCCATGCTTTTTTGACAGATTTCAAATTGCAGTTTTCTTTTCTTCTTCTGCGTGACAAGCAGGTGTAATAATAATGCCTTGCCTGTGTTTTGCTTGTGCCACTTTCTCCAACCATAAGATGCCCACAATCACCACACACAAGTTTGCCAGAAAGCAGAAAGTCAAAAACTTCTTTTTTTCTGCTTGGTGCGTGTTTGTTGCTTTTGTGTATTGCTTCAATTTTGTGCCAAAGCACGTCATCTATTATTTGTGGAAAGATGTTATCGTATACTGTATCTCCGTGAGTCACTTTGCCATTGTATCTTTTGTTGGCAAGCATTTTATACAAATTTGTAGTTGTAAAATATTTTCCTTTTTTTGTGCGTATACCACGCGCCTTCAATTCTTTTGCAATGGCTATCACCGTGTAACCTTGCGAGTATTTTGTAAATATCTCTTTTACAATCATACTTTCCTGCTCATTGATTACGTTTTTTCTGTTTGTAACGTCATAGCCATAAAGCAAATTGCCACCAGTATTGTTGCCTTTTATATAACTTTCTCTGAGTCCACGTCTTACCTTTTGCGACAGCTCTATAGAATAATATGCGGCATAACCTTCGTGCAAAGATTCTAACAATATGCCTTCTGGTGAATCTGGTATAAATTCTGTTGCAGAAATTACTTTTACGTTGTTGTTTTTGAGGGTATGTTTATGTATCGTTGACTCATATTTGTTGCGAGAAAATCTGTCAAATTTATATACTAATACATAATCCCATGCACGTTTGTTGCTGTCTTTTATCATTTTTTGAAAGGCAGGGCGCATATCGTTTGTGCCAGTCATAGCTCTGTCAATATACGTGTCAACTATGATAATGCTATTGTTTTGAGCATATTGTTGACACACTCTCAATTGACCTTCAATAGATTGTTCTGTTTGGCTATTGCTGGAATATCTTGCATATACAACTGCTGTTTTCATTTTTTCGTTCGTCATACAAAAATTGTATATTACACTTGTTGCAAAAAGCAATAATGCAAACCAATACAAAAAGTACTATTTGATTCTGCCAATATGTATGTGACGTATACAAAAGGTATATACGTTGTGTATGCAACCACGTATAACATATATTTTTGTGACTCAACCTCCTTTGTTAAATTTGTCTTTCGACAACAAAGAAAAATGAGAAAACAACGATCCAGTCAAGGAACATCAGCAAAAATTGTTGCGTTTGTGTTTTTGTGTTTTAACGTTTAATGCAAGAATTTTTCTCCTTGACGGGGAGATGTTTTCTCATATCATAGACAGAGAGAAAGAAATTTTTGCCCTTTCTTTCTCTTGACAGAAACACACAAAGAAGACCACCTCTATGGGTGGTCTTAATACTTTTTATACACTTTGAACACATATCCATCTGCTTTTTATACAGGTTTTGTATGGCATAGCCTTATTGTGTTTGTTTTTTTCGTTTTATATAATAAAAGAAAAACTCAAGGAGGTGTTTGTCGCAAACGAAAATTTTGCAGTCATCACAAATGGTATTCCTCAAATTAAAAATATCCCTAAAACGGAGATGGATTCATTGTGTATGACAATACTTTTATCCGTGGCAGAATATTGCCACAAAAACAACACAGGAGGTGATAAAAATGTTGCAACAACAAATACGTCAAGACCTCAAAAAGATTAAAGAATATTTCCATTATTATGAAATGATTAAACGTGCTGTAAGAAATAATACTGTAATACAAATGGAACAACTAGTAAAAAAATATATCCAAATGGTAAAAAATGCCCCAAAAAGATTAAGTGACGTGTTTTATGGATTATACGTGGGTGACAAAACTCAAAAGAAATTGTCACAAGAATGGAACGTAACAGAAAAGTACATACAGATTTTAAACAAGAGGCTCATCGTGTGGCTTGAACAAGCAATAACGCAAGAACAAAAACAATAAAAACTGACGTGAATAATAAAGGCAAAAAATCCCAAAAATGCCACAACGGCTTGCATGCGAGGTTTTGCAAACGGTTTAGTGCAAAACCCGCATCCGTTGTGGCTTGGGATTTTGTTTATTTAGTCACTCTTTGTTTTGTTGTGTGCGCTTGTCTGGCGGAGCGATAGCGACGCCACTTGTTCAAGACAAGCGCACGTCCCACAGACACAACCCCAACTTTTTATACACAAGGATAAAACATATCGTATAAACATGGATTAATGAATGGTATTAAAGCAACACAAAAAAAGCACGGTTTATGTCGTGCTTTTTTGGAATAATATAAAACGTAAAGCTATTTATCTGTTTAAATTGATACTTTTGCAAAAGAGTAATGTGATACATTCCTTTTTATTTTTGTTTTGCAAGCAAGCCATCAACAAACTGACGTGCGCCACGAGCAGATCTTCCACCACGCTCGAGCGCAAAGCGTTCTGCAAGCAAATCAAGTTGCGTTTTGTCCATTTGCAAACCCGCCCTGCCCGCAAGGTTGTGCACAATGTTGAGATAGGTTGCTTTCGTTGGCTTTTGAAAAGTCACGTGCAGGCCAAATCTGTCTGACAAAGAAACAAACTCCTGCAACGTTTCGTTAACGTTGATTTCATCTCCATCACGATCGCTGAATTTTTGTTTGATGATATGCCGTCTGTTGCTTGTTGCGTATATAACGACGTTTTTTGATTTTGCAGACACAGACCCTTCCAGCACGGCTTTGAGCGCATTAAAGTTGTCGTCGTCTTTTAAAAATGACAAATCGTCGATAAACAAAATAAATCTGAGTGGGTTTGATGCCAGCTGATTGAGCACTGACGGAATAACAGCAAGCTGATCTTTGCGCACCTCGACAATACGCAACCCCTCGCCAAACAACATATTGGCAACTGCTTTTATGGTAGAAGATTTGCCTGTACCGGCATCACCTGTGAGCAACATGTTTGCAGCAGGTTTGCCGTCAAGCAAAGCCCTTGTATTGTCAATGACAATTTGTCTTTCTGCCTGATAGTCTACTAGATCGTCAATGCTGATGTCATCCGGATTGCTGACAGGCACGATTTCTCTTTGACTGTTGACGTAGAACATAGGGTGCTTTGCATATATGCCATAGCCGTATTTTGAAATATCCTTTACCCTTGTAGTCATACTCTCGGCAAGGTCAACAACACATTCTTCAAACTGTGGCAAACAGTCACATTCGAGCCACGCAGAAAGGTCTTTGCACGAAAGGTCTGCAACCTCCTGCAAAATTGCAAGTTCGTTTTGCACACTGTTGCAAATGCATTGTGACGGTTGCTGTTTTTTGCCAATTGTTTTTACATATACGTTTTCGTCATTGTCGCAAATCTGCTTGATATACTTTGCCAGACAACCACCGTTTGCATCATAAAGTTTGCCAACAAACTGTGCATAGCAAAAAACTGCCTTTTGTTTGTCTCCATTTTCGACAAGGTCAAGATAGTCGCAAAGGCAACGTATAACCTCGTCGTCAAGCAATCGCCTGAAAACGGCAAGCGTATTGAGTTTGTTTTTTAGTCTGTATAAATCCTGTCTTTTCATATCAGTTGAGAATTGCTCCTGATGCACCACCGGAAACAAGTGATGCATATCTTTTGAGATAACCAGAAAGTTGTTTTTGTTTTGGCACAAAGTTTTTGAGTCTTTCATCAAGAATTTTTTGATCAACTTTGAGTTCTATTTTGTTTGCTGGGATGTCTATGCTGATGATATCCCCTTCTTCTACCACGCCAATGAGACCACCTGATGCAGCCTCTGGCGTAACGTGACCAATGCATGCACCACGCGTTGCCCCACTGAATCTGCCATCTGTAATGAGTGCAACACTGTTGCCAAGACCCATACCCATTATTGCAGAAGTTGGGTTGAGCATTTCTCTCATGCCAGGTCCACCTTTTGGACCTTCGTATCTGATAACAACCACGTCACCAGGTTTGATTTTGCCTGAGTTTATTGCTGATTGTGCGTCTTCTTCACAATCAAAAACGCGTGCAGGTCCTTGGTGGACCAACATCTCGGGCAACACGGCAGAGCGCTTGACAACACTGCCTTGTGGTGCAAGGTTACCCTTGAGCACGGCAATGCCACCGGTTTGACTGTATGGGTTTTCTATCGGTCTGATAACCTCTGTGTCAAGGTTGATGCAGTCTTTAATGTTTTCGCCAACAGTTTTGCCTGTCACTGTGATGCAGTCTGTGTTTATTAGTCCTTTTTTGTCAAGTTCGTTCATCACAGCATATACGCCACCTGCCTCGTCAAGATCTTCGATATACGTGCGTCCTGCAGGTGCAAGATGACAAAGGTTTGGTGTTTTTGCACTGATTTCGTTTGCAATATCAAGATTGAGGTCAATGCCACATTCGTGCGCAATAGCAGGAAGGTGCAACATGCTGTTTGTTGAACAACCAAGAGCCATATCAACAGTGAGTGCATTGACAAATGCTTTTTGCGTCATGATATCTCTTGGCTTTATATCCTTTTTGATCATATCCATAACCGCCATACCGGCATGTTTCGCAAGTTCGATACGGGCAGAATAAACAGCAGGTATAGTACCATTGCCTTTAAGACCCATGCCCAATGCTTCTGTAAGGCAGTTCATAGAATTTGCAGTATACATACCAGAGCAAGAACCGCAGGTAGGACAAGTTTTCTTTTCGTACTCATTAAGTTTTTCCCGTGAAATTTTTCCTGCAGAATACGCACCGACTGCCTCAAACATGCTTGAAAGACTTGTTTTTTTGCCGTCAACTCTGCCTGCCAGCATTGGTCCGCCACTTACAAAAACAGTTGGCACGTTTACCCTTGCTGCCGCCATAAGAAGACCAGGCACGTTTTTATCACAGTTTGGCACCATAACAAGCCCATCAAAACCATGAGCCAATGCCATTGCCTCAGTTGAGTCCGCAATGAGGTCACGTGTGACGAGTGAATATTTCATGCCCTGATGCCCCATGGCAATGCCGTCACAAACGGCAATGGCAGGAAACACAATAGGTGTACCACCAGCCATTGCAACGCCAAGTTTTACGGCATCTACAATTTTGTCAATATTCATATGACCTGGCACTATTTCGTTGTATGAACTGACAATGCCAATGAGTGGTCTTGATTGTTCTTCTTCTGTAAGTCCAAGTGCATGAAACAAACTGCGATGTGGTGCATTTTGAACGCCACGTACTACGTCTGTTTTTGACATAACGTTTTTCCTCCATTAGTTGTTGATGAGTTTATCTTCGTCACTCCAGCTATAAAGTTTGCGGATATCCTCGCCAACTTTTTCTGATGGATGCTCTGATGCAAGTTTGCGCATAGCATTAAAGTGCACCTGTGCACCTGCATCTGACATATCAAGCAAGAACTCTTTTGCAAAAGTGCCGTCCTGAATGTCTTTGAGAATTTTTTTCATATTATCTTTTGTTTGTTGTGTGATGATTTTTGGACCAGTCACATAGTCACCATATTCTGCCGTGTTAGAGATAGAATATCTCATACCTGCAAAACCACTTTGATAAATAAGGTCTACGATAAGTTTCATTTCGTGAATGCACTCGAAATATGCATTGCGTGGGTCATAACCTGCTTCTACCAAAGTTTCAAAACCAGCCTGCATCAAAGCGCATACGCCACCGCAAAGCACTGCTTGTTCGCCAAACAAGTCTGTTTCTGTTTCTGTACGGAAGTTTGTTTCCAACACGCCTGCACGAGCACCGCCAATGCCAAGAGCATATGCAAGACCAAGATCCCACGCATCACCCGTTGCATCCTGTTCTACTGCGATGAGGCAAGGTACACCTTTGCCGGCCTGATATTCACTGCGCACTGTGTGACCAGGGCCTTTTGGTGCAATCATAATTACGTTTACGTCTTTTGGTGGTTTGATGCAACCAAAATGAATGTTAAAGCCGTGTGCAAAAGCAAGTGTTTTGCCTTCGCAAAGGTTTGGTTCGATGCTTTCTTTATAAAGTTTTGCCTGTTTTTCGTCATTGATGAGAATCATAATGATATCTGCAGCTTTTGTTGCTTCTGCAACTGTCATAACAGTCAAACCCTGTGCTTCTGCTTTTGCCCAGCTTTTGCTTCCGTTGTAAAGACCGACGATTACGTCAACACCACTGTCTTTAAGGTTGAGTGCGTGTGCGTGACCTTGTGAGCCATATCCGATAATGGCAACTTTTTTGCCATTGAGTTTTTGAAGATTGCAATCTTGTTGATAAAAAATCTTTGCCATAATATTTCTCCTTTTTTGTTTTAAAAATTTGTCACTTTTCTTATTGTAGAACCGCCTTTTTCCAACGATACGATGCCGGTACGGCAGATTTCTAAAATTGTATAATCACGCATAAGGTTGATAAAGTCGTCAATCTTTTGAGTATCGCCCGCAAGCTGATACACCACAGAGTCTTTTGAATAGTTCATGATAGTTGCATCAAAAGCATCTGCAGCAGTTTTTATATCTTCGCGTGAGTTTTGTTCGTTTTTCATTTTGATAAGCAACAGCTCACAACTGACTGACGTTTTGTCATCAAGTTCTTTTATCGAATATACGTCAGGAAGTTTATAAAGCTGGTTGATGATTTGTTGCTTTACACTTTCTTCTCCCTCGAAAACAACTGTGATGCGTGACAGTTTGCTTGTTTCTGTTTCGCTCACGGTTAGAGCGCTGATGTTAAACTGTCTGCGACGAAACATGCTCGTCACTCGGTTTAACACGCCATATTGATTGTTTACCAAAACGGCAACGGTATATCTCTTCATAAAAAATCACCTTCCTGTTTTTACAATCATATCAGCCACCGAGCCACCTGGTGGCAACATTGGCAAAACAAACTCATCTTTGTCAATTGCACAGTCGATGATATATACACCGTCGTATGCAAATGCTTTTTGCAATGCCTTGTCAAGCTGATTGATATTTTCTACCCTTTCGCCATCGCCACCAAAGGCTTTTGCCAAGGCAGAAAAATTTGTTTTTCTGTCTATAACTGTGTTTGAATATCTTTTGTCAAAAAACAAAGTCTGCCATTGACGTACCATACCCAATACACCGTTGTTCATAATGAGCACTACAAGTGGCACGTTGTAAGAAACCGCAGTTGCAAGTTCGTGCAGACTCATATCAAAACTGCCGTCGCCCGTAATGAGAACACTGCGTTCTTTCAACCCGATTGCACTGCCGATTGCTGCGCTTAGCCCAAAACCCATTGTGCCAAGGCCACCGCTTGAAATAAAACGTCTGCTGTGTTTGAAGCAGAGGTTTTGTGCCGACCACATCTGATGTTGACCAACGTCTGTGGCGACAGGAGTGTTTTCGCCAAGATATTTGTTGAGCGTCAAAATTGCGTTGCGTGGTGTAAGCCCCTGACGTTTGTCCTGATAGCTGATTTCTTTTTGTTTGAACTCATCTATCATACTTTGCCATTCGGGGCGTTGTTTTTGCTCAACCAACGGCAACAATTTTTGTAAAGTACTTTTTACGTCTGCCTGTATTCCATATACAGCGTTGATAGTTTTAGAAAGTTCTGCCTTGTCAATGTCGATATGAACTATTTTTGCGTGTGGTGCAAATTTGCTTTTGTTGCCTGTTACACGGTCGTTAAACCTGCAACCAAGCGAAATGATGCAATCTGCATGATCCATTGCGATAGAAGATGCATAGTGACCATGCATACCCTGCATGCCCAAAAAGCGCGGATGAGTACTGCTGATTGCAGACAAACCCATCATAGAGCAACCTATTGGTGCATCAATTTTGTCTGCAAGAGCCAAAACCTCATTTTGTGCCTGACTTGAAACCAAACCTCCACCAAAATAGATATAAGGCTGACTTGAATTGTTGATGCACTTTGCCGCCTGTGCAAGCAAATCGTCATCCACGTCACATTTTTTTGTTGCAAGCACGTGTGGTTTGCTTGTATATTGACATTTTGCAAGCTGAACGTCTTTTGGCAAGTCGATAAGCACAGGACCGGGTCTGCCTGATGATGCAAGGCAAAAGGCCTCGCGCACTGTATCGGCAAGTTCGTTTACGTCGGTAACAAAATAGTTATGTTTTGTTATAGGCAAAGTGATGCCCGTGATATCAATCTCCTGAAAACTGTCTGAGCCAATTTGTGTGGTTGGTACGTTGCCTGTGATTGCAACCAATGGGACAGAGTCCAGAAAAGCAGTTGCAATGCCTGTGACAAGGTTTGTTGCACCCGGACCAGAAGTTGAAATAACAACGCCAACTTTGCCCGTTGCCCTTGCATAGCCGTCCGCCGCATGTGCGGCACCCTGTTCGTGTGCAGTGAGCACGTGAGTTATTTTGTCACTGTTTTTATATAACGCATCGTATACGTTGAGGATTTGCCCACCCGGATAACCAAAAACAACGTCACAACCTTGTTCTATCAAAGTTTGTACGAGGATATCTGCTCCTGTAAGCAACATAAAATCACCCCTTTGTCAATCTTTGCAAAATCAGCTGACCACATTGACTGCAACCGATTTGCACACATTTTTTTGCCTCTTGTTCGTCAGATGGCATAATGTCTGCCGTGCGATAACCATCATCCAGCAGTTTTGACACAGCCCTTTCGATACTGTCTGCCTCGGCAGGCATATCAAAACTGTATCTCAGCATCATTGCCACAGAAAGTATTGTTCCTATCGGATTTGCAACGTCCTGACCTGCAATGTCAGGTGCAGAGCCGTGGATAGGTTCATAAAGTCCGCAAGAAGTTTTGCCAAGACTTGATGACGGTATCATTCCGATAGAACCTGTTATCATAGACGCCTCGTCTGACAAAATATCGCCAAACATATTTTCGGTAACGATAACGTCAAACTGAGACGGATTTTTTACAATTTGCATTGCACAATTGTCAACAAGCATATCTGTGAGTGTTACGTCAGGATATTCCTGCGCCAGATTGTGCATAACTTTTTTCCACAATCTGCTGCTGTCAAGCACGTTGCTTTTTTCGACAGAGCAGAGTTTTTTACCTCGTTTTTGTGCTGTTTCAAAACCAATGCGACCAATACGTTCGATTTCACTTTCGCTGTAAGTCAAAATATCCGTCGCTTTTTTTTGACCGTCAACGTCGTCTGTTTTGTGTTCGCCAAAATATATGCCACCAATAAGTTCACGCACAATGATAAAGTCTATTCCGGCATCTACAATTGATTTTTTAAGTGGTGATGCACTTGCAAGTTGTGGCCATATTTTTGCAGGACGGTTGTTGCTGTATACACCCATACCTGCACGAAGACGAAGCAAACCTTTTTCTGGCCTCATATGACCGGGCACGTTGTTCCATTTGTCGCCACCAACGGCACCAAGCAAAACACTGTCACTTGCCACGCATTTGTCCAACATATCCTGTGGCAAAGGGTCACCATATTTGTCTATTGCACAGCCACCCATATCAACGTCTGTATAATTGAAAGTGTGACCAAAAATTTCACCAACTTTGTCCAAAACTTTGAGTGCCTGATTTACAATTTCCGGACCAATGCCATCGCCACGGATAACGGCTACATTTTTTTTCATTTGTCACTACCTCCTTTGAGAGAAGCAAGCAAACCACCTTTTTTTATGATATCCTGAATAAAAGCAGGAAATGGTTGCGCCATATATGTTTTGCCAGAAGTGTGATTTGTGATTTTGCCTGTATCAAAATCTACACTCACTTGGTCACCAGAACAAATTTCTTCTGCTGCCTGTTCACACTCTAAAATAGGCAAACCAATGTTTATTGCGTTGCGATAAAAAATGCGTGCAAAGCTTTTTGCAATGACACAACCCGTGCCACACGTTTTGATAACTAGTGGGGCGTGCTCACGTGATGAACCACAACCAAAGTTCCACCCTGCAACCATTACATCGCCTTTGTTGACTTGTTTTACAAACTGAGTATCAATATCTTCCATACAATGCAAAGCAAGTTCGTTTGCATCTGGAGTGTTGAGATATCTTGCCGGTATGATAACGTCTGTATCTACGTTGTCCGGATATTTAAAAACTTTGCCTTGTGTATACATACCTGCTATACCTCCTTATATTCTGTGATATATCCTGTCAATGCACTTGCCGCCGCAGTGTATGGCGATGCAAGATAAACTTCGCTTTTTACATGCCCCATACGGCCCACAAAGTTGCGGTTTGTGGTTGCAACACATCTTTCGCCCTCTGCCAGAATACCCATATAACCACCAAGGCAAGGGCCACATGTTGGTGTTGATACAACTGCACCCGCATCGATAAAGGCTGTGTAATATCCTTTTTCAACACACTCACGCAAAATCTGCATTGTGGCAGGGATGATAATGCATCTCACACCATCTGCAACCTTTTTGCCATTGAGCACTTTGTATGCGGCTGTCATATCTTCCATACGGCCATTTGTGCAACTGCCAATTACAACCTGATCAATTTTGATTTCGTTGAGCACACTTGCAGGTTTTGTGTTTTCCGGCAAGTGAGGGCAACTTACTGTAGGTGTGATTTGTGACAAGTCGATATCAATTGTTTTTTCGTACTCTGCATCATCATCTGCGCTATATACAACGGGTTGCCTTTCACATCTGTCTTTCATATATTCAAATGTTACTTCATCCACAGGGAATATGCCGTTTTTTGCACCTGCCTCAATTGCCATGTTGCAAATGCAAAGTCTGTCGTCCATTGACAGATTTTTTACACCGTCGCCAACAAACTCCATACTTTTGTACAAAGCACCGTCAACGCCAATCATACCGATGATTGTAAGAATAACGTCTTTGCCACTGCAGTTTGATGCAAGTTTGCCTGTGAGGTTGAATCTGATTGCAGACGGCACTTTGAACCAAGCCATGCCAGTTGCCATACCTGCAGCCATATCTGTGCTGCCTACGCCTGTAGAAAAAGCACCAAGTGCACCGTACGTGCACGTGTGGCTGTCTGCACCTATGATGCAGTCGCCTGCCGTTACAACACCCTGTTCTGGCAACAATGCGTGTTCGATACCCATTTTGCCCACGTCATAAAAATGACTGACACCATGGCAACCTGCAAAGTTGCGACATGTTTTTGATTGTTCTGCCGCCTTGATGTCTTTGTTTGGCACAAAGTGATCAAGCACAATTGCTATTTTGTCTTTGTCAAAAACTTTGTTAAAGCCTGCTTTGTTAAATTCGTTTACTGCCACTGGTGTTGTGATATCGTTTCCCAAAACGATATCAAGTTTTGCGTTTATCAGTTGACCTGCAACCACGTTGTCAAGACCTGCGTGTGCTGCAAGTATTTTTTGCGTCATTGTCATAGCCATAAGTCAGTTGCCTCCTTTTGTCATATTGCAAAATGCACTGAGCAATGCTTTTGTGCTGGCAGATATAACGTCTGTATCTGTACCTGCACCCCAATACATTTTTCCGTCTTGCCTTTGCAAGCCAATGTATGATGCAGCAACACTGCGAGAGCCTTGTCCCTGCATGCTGTGTTGTGTAAAAGCCTCGAGAGTATATTCTTCTCCAGTAAATTGCCTCAATGCATTGTTGATTGCGTTGAGAGCACCATTTCCTTCGGTCTCCATTTCTGTTTCTTCGTCATCTTTTTTAAAGGTTATGTTTATTTTTACAACGTCATTTTCACGCATAAAGTCAAATGACGTCACTTGTATGCCACTTTGCAGGTTGAGATAGTTGTCTTCAAAAATCTGCAAAATTTCTTCTGCAGGCAATTCTTTGTGTTGTCTGTCAGAAATGCCTTTGCAGATATAACTCAACTGCTCACGCATCTTTTTAGGCAAGTTGTAACCAAAAGTTTGTTCGAGTATAAAACCAATGCCACCCTTGCCACTTTGTGAGTTTACTCTGATGACGTCCGCATCATAAGTGCGACCAATATCCGCTGGGTCAACTGGAATATATGGCACGTTCCAGCGATGCATTTTGTTTTTGTTGCGATATTTCATACCCTTTGCAATTGCATCCTGATGACTGCCAGAAAAAGCAGCAAACACCAATGCTCCTGCATATGGCGCACGTTCGTATACGTGCATTCTTGTACATTCTTCATAAGTGGCAACTATGTGAGGTATATCGTCAAAGTTGAGTTTTGGGTCAACACCATGACTATACATATTCATTGCCAGAGTAATAATATCTACGTTGCCTGTTCGCTCACCATTGCCAAACAAAGTGCCCTCCACCCTGTCTGCACCTGCAAGCAATGCAAGTTCGGTATCGGCAACACCCGTGCCCCTGTCGTTGTGAGGATGGAGTGATATTGTCACGTGCTCACGATACTTGAGATTTTTGTGCATATATTCGACCTGACTTGCATATACGTGAGGCAAACTCATTTCTACCGTGACAGGCAAATTGATGATAACGTTGTTGTCTTTTGAAGGTTCAAGCACGTCAAGCACTGCATTGCACACTTCCAAAGCATATTCTGGTTCGGTGCCAGTAAAACTCTCCGGCGAATATTCAAACCTGAAGTTGCCCTCATATTCGCTTGCAAGTTGTTTTACAAGTTTTGCACCGTCAACTGCAATTTTTTTGATTTCTTCTTTGTTTTTGCCAAAGACCTGCTCTCTTTGAGCAACGCTGACAGAATTGTAAAAGTGAATGATTGCACTTGGTGCACCCTTGCAAGCCTCAAAGGTTTTGCGAATGATATGCTCACGGCATTGAGTCAACACCTGCACAGTCACGTCATCTGGTATCATATTTTTGTCAATAAGTGTACGCAAAAACTCATATTCCGTTTCGCTCGCCGCAGGAAAGCCCACTTCAATTTCTTTAAAGCCCACGTCAAGCAACAATTTATAAAAAGTAAGCTTTTCGTCAAGGCTCATTGGTATAACCAGACTTTGGTTTCCGTCACGCATATCCACACTGCACCACACCGGTGGTTTTTGGATATGATCTTTTGTCACCCATTCGTTGTATTTTGCCGACACGGGAAAATATCCAACGCTGTATTTTGTTGCATCCATAAACTTGCCCTCCTTTTGTTGTTTTGCTTTGAGAACAAGTATAAAAAAACACCCATCTCAAAAACTTTTGCTTTGAGACGGGTGTGTATATCAAAAATACGTACACTCGCGGTACCACTCAAATTGCGACAATAACAGTCGCCACCTCTTCGAAGTCAATCAACTTCTATGCACTGACGTAGCATTCACGAAAACAACCTACTTGAAAAAAATCTTTGGGTGTTTCAGCTCAGAAGGGATAAGAATCACTGATTTGTTTTGCCGGCTCGCACCAAATACCGACTCTCTGTAAAAACAACGTTTCAGGTTCCGTCTTCATCACAGCTTTTAGCTTTTTCGAAGTCTGACAACCTCTATGCACTGACGTAGCATTCACGGGACCCCTTATTAATCACAAAATGACGTTCGGGCTGTCCGGCTCAGAAGGGAGATGTCTCAAACGACCATACCGATTTTCACCAACCATCGGCTCTCTGCAATGCGTCTTGTTTTTGACAATTCTTCGTCACAGCTTTTTGTATTAAGTTTTATTGTTGCAGATTATAGCACTGCAAAAAACACTTGTCAATAACTTTTTTAAAAAAATTTTTTATACAAATAAATATAAAAATTATGCATAAATCTAACAAACATATCCGCTTTTTATTTATAAATATAAATTTTATGCGAATACGCGAACGGTGGTTTTTGCCGATTTTGCAAGAAAATCAAAATCAGTTGAGCAATGCTCTGTCGTTTGAAAACTCTTTTCCACTTGTCTCTGAAAACTTTTGAATGAGACTTTCTACCGTGAGTTTTTGCTTTTCTTCGCCACGCACGTCAAGTATAATTTTGCCTTCGTTCATCATAATGAGACGATTGCCATGAGCAATAGCGTCTTTCATATTGTGCGTAACCATAAGTGCAGTAAGATTGTTTTCTGCAATGAGTTTGTCTGTAATTGACAGCACTTTTGCCGCAGTTTTTGGATCAAGCGCAGCTGTATGCTCGTCAAGCAACAAAAGTTTTGGTTTTTTGAGTGTCGCCATCAAAAGAGTGAGCGCCTGACGCTGACCACCAGAAAGCAAACCCACCTTTGCCGTCATTCTGTCCTCTAATCCCAGACCAAGAATTTTGAGCAATTCGTGAAACTCCTGTTTTTCTTTTTTGGTAATACTCCACCTTAACGTGCGTCTTTGTCCTCTTCTTGCGGCTATTGCAAGATTTTCCTGTATTTCCATTGGAGCCGAAGTGCCCATCATTGGGTCCTGAAACACTCGTCCAACGTATTTTGCTCGCTTGTGCTCAGGCAGTTTTGCAACGTTTATACCGTCAATTATAATTTCGCCTTTGTCAATTGGCCACACGCCTGCAATGGCATTGAGCATTGTTGATTTGCCTGCACCGTTGCCACCAATGACTGTAACAAAATCACCAGGGTTGAGTTGCAGGTCTATGCCACAAAGTGCCTTTTTTTCGTTTATCGTGCCCGGGTTGAAAGTTTTTTTAACGTTGTTTAGTTTTAACATTGTTTATACCTCCTTGCCGGATTTGTCTTTTTTGTGTTTTCGTTTTTCAATATGTTCTGCACCAGAAAAATATTTACCTTTCCAGTATGGCACAGCAAGAAAAATTGCAACCACAATTGCTGACAACATTTTGAGATAGTTGGAGTCAAGTCCAAGATAAATTACCGTAGAATATACGATAAAATAAATTATTCCACCAAATATTACAGACAAAAGTTTCAGTGAAAAATTGTGTCGTGCAAGCCAACCGAAAAGAGCCTCGCCAATGATAACTGCCGCAAGGCCAATTACGATTGCACCTTTGCCCATGTTGATATCGGCATTGCCCTGATATTGTGCCAACAAAGCACCGGCAAAAGCAACTATGCCGTTTGAAAGAACAAGTCCAACCACTTTTGCAACGTTTGTGTTTATGCCCTGTGCTCTGCTCATGTTGAGGTTTGCTCCTGTTGATCTGAGTGAACAACCATATTCTGTGCCAAAAAACCAATAAAGCACACCGATGAGCACGATTGTGATGATCAAAAGAACAACTAGTGTTTTTTCAAGTTCAAGCATAGACACGAGTGTATCAAAGTTGCGTGATGACAAAGGCAAATTTGCAGCACTTGTTTTGTCAAGCGCAATGCCCATCACTTTAAGGTTGACAGACCACAAAACAAGTTGTGTCAAAATACCTGCAAGAATTGCCGGTATGCCCATTGATGTATGAAACACACCTGTCAAAAAACCTGCAAGCATGCCTGCAACAAATGCACACAGCATTGCAACCGGCATAGAAAAACCCAACGTCATCATTGTGGCACACACTGCCGCACCTGTGCATATCGTTCCGTCTACGGTAAGATCGGCAAGATCAAGTATTTTATAAGTAATAAAAACACCTATCGCCATTATGCCCCATATGACACCTTGTGCAACGGCACTAGGCAAAGATGACAAATAATTTACAAATTGTTCCATAAAAAACTCCTTTCCAATGCGTAGTTGCAAGCAGATGGCTTTTCTGCCTGCAACGCATTAGAGAGATATTAATCAAGGGCTACATAACCCAATGATTCGAGCCAAGATGTGTCGATGCCAAGATCGTCACAGATATCTGCATTATATTTTTTTGTTTCTTGTGGGGCATAAGCAATTGGCATTGTTGAAATGTCTTTTTCGCCAGTAAGGATTTGTGCCGCCATAAGACCTGTTTGATATCCAAGGTCATAGTAACTGATAGAAAGTGTTGCAACACCACAACCAGAACAAATGCCTGCTTCACCAGCGATGATTGGTGTTGTTCCTGTTGCGCCATAAATTGTTTCAGCACAAGATGCCGCTGTATTGTCAGTAGGAATATAAATTACGTCGCTTTGTGCAGCAGCCTGACCAGCAACTGTTGCAACGTCGTTTGAGTCAGAAAACTCATATCTTTCGCAAGTGATGTCTCTTGCTTCGAGATATTCTTCTACCTTTTGTACCTGATAGTCAGAGTTTGCTTCTGCTGAGCAATAAAGCAAGCCAACTGTATCTGCATCAGGGAACAAGTCGATAATCATTTGTGCCTGTTTGTCAAGATTTGCAAGGTCAGAAGTGCCTGATACGTTGCCACCAACAGTACCACTAAAGTTGTCAATTCCAAGAGCAACGCCATATTCTGTAACAGACGTGCCAAGAATTGGGATAGTTGTTGTTGCGTTGTATGCAGCCTGAAGAGCAGGTGTTGCATTTGCCATGATGAGGTCTACGTTTTTTGTAACAAAACTGCCTGCAATCGTTGCACAAGTGTCAGTTGAATTTGCTGCATTTTGAATTTCAATTTCTACGTTGTCTTCGCCAAGTTCGTCTTTGAGTGCATCGACAAAACCTTGTGTAGCAGCGTCAAGAGCATCGTGAGTAACAAGTTGAATTACACCAACTTTATACACGTCGCCACCACCACATGCCGTGAAAGAGCATACTCCAAGCATCATAACCACTGCGAGCAAGATGCCCAAAAATCTTTTTTTCATAATTTTTCTCCTTAAAAAAACTGTTTATTTCAAACGGCCATTTGTTTGTACAAAATAAAAAAGTCTCTGTGTCAAAAAAACTGACACAGAGACGATATAGTCGTGTTACCACTCTGATTCATCCTTTTCTTGCGAAAAAGACCTCGTTGGGGCTCAATCAAGTCCCGTTCGATATAACGGTCGAACCCGTTGCAACCTACACATCACAAAGACTTCAGCGCACAGCTCACAAAGGTATTCTACGTTCTACTGACTGTTGCCTTTCACCAACCGACAACTCTCTGAAAGTGCTTCGAAGCGTATACTATTTTTGCTCATTGCTTTATCGTATTAAAGTTTTATTGGTTGAAATTTTAGCACTATTTTTTCATTTGTCAATAGGTTTATTAAAAAAATATTTAATAAATTTTTCATTTTTTGATTTTTTGTTATACATTTTGTATAATTTTTGTATATTAGTATAAATGATTTTACGCAATATTTTCGGTAAAATCTTACTTTATTTATATATTCACTAATGTTGAATAATTTTTTACATAAAAGAAAAAGCCGAGTTTTTTACTCGGCTTTTTCTTTTATTTATTACATTTTTTTACAATTTAATTTTTGTACCAAAATAGTCCGTAGAAAAGAAGAAAACGAACCCAATTTTATTTGAGTTCGTTTTATTTCCTCTTGTCTATGGGCTACAAAAAAGATATTTTTGCAGTTTTTGCGTATGAATTCGAACTCTTACGTTGTGCAAAGGTTCCTATAGTTACCGCTATTTCTTACCACTGATTTCGCCTTGCAATCTCTCCAAAGCATACCATAAATAACTGTTCTTGATGGTGATTATCGACCTTCTGAACGGCATCAAGAAAATCGTTAAGTGCCTTATGTGCGTTTAGGATTTCTTTCTGCTGATCCCGTTCATATTCTTGTGTAATGCGGATCTGCTGATCGTGATATGCTTGTGGGTTAATATAATTGGGGTTATATAACCACTCATTAAAATTTCTCATGTTAATCAACTCCTTCAAGTGTAATTCTTTTCCTTATGTAATCATTAGTTAATTCTTCGTCGTAGTTTATACAAATAAGATGTATGCCTTCTTCTTCACAAATTCTCTTTTTTCTACTATCATGCTCTTTTTGTATTTCCAGTTTTGCTTTTCCGCCCCAATGCTCAACTGCTTGAAAATGTTGTAATCCTTGATACTCAAAAGCAAGTTTTTTACTTGGAATATAAATATCTAATTCCAAGCCCTCTAACCAATTTGGGCGATGATGGCGGATTATTTCTGTGTCTGGGTAGATTTCTTCTACGATATGATACAGCATTGTCTCACTTACCCATGCATCTCCAATTTTAGGATAACCAATCTGTTCTCGCACTAAATTCTCAATTGCATTTTGAAATTCGCGTTGCAGTTTATAGAGCTCACCTTCGGTTCCGACATTGTTGTTCATAAGATGTGCCAACCTTTGTACGTAATCGTAAAACGCCGGCGTACACTCTTCCGGTAAAATATTCAATTCTCGAATTTGGTAAGGATCAATGCCTAACCTGAACTCCTCTTGTTTAATATACCATCCAAATCTCTGTTTAAAGACACCGCCATACATTGGGTGACAATATTTCATTGAAGGAATCTTTTTATTACAACGGAAGCATAGGTTTTCTTTAAACCCAAACGGCTCTAACGGAGATTCTGTATGCTCTATTGAGATTTCAGCAACTGTCTTCGGAAAATAATCAGTTCCTAAAGGGTAAGTTTTTGAGCCTGTATAATTATCGAGTGGTTGTCTTTTCCTTAATTTTATATAATTCTCAATAGCCTGACGCTGACATTCGCAGAAGAAAATTTTCTCACCCACATCTTGAGAGAAACCAAAGAAAGCACCGTAATGCTCAGGATAATATACAATTGGTAACGGTAAATCTTCGTAGGTAATTGCGCCTAAAGATACATCCCTTTCGTTATTGGTTCGAATAAGAGGTCTATACTTTCCAGCATCTCTTTTTACTTTTTCGAAGAATTCGTAATAGTCAACCGCCGACTTATATGGTTGTCCATACAGAAAAATACTTGCGTTCTTCCATTTGCAGATTTTATCAATCAATGATAATGCAACATCTTGAACACGAACATAATCTATTATTCTATCAATAAAGCATTGTGTTATTCCATCACGGCAAGTATAATTGGGCAGTTGTTTTGCTAAATTACAAGCCTTTTTATACTGGGTAGATTTTGAGATTCCAAACTCTAT
>JAFVQA010000006.1 GCA_017505015.1 Clostridia bacterium | reverse complement strand
TTTACACCTATTTCTTTTTCTACTGAAAGTAATTTTTCAAACTTCGCCTTTTGCGTGTGGTCGGGCATTGAAGCGTATCCACAAGCAACGCAAATTCCGATAGGCTTACTTTGCGAGCAATCACAATCTCCACGCATTTTAAGAATACGAACTCTTGTGAATTCCGACAACGCTTCGGCAAGACTATCGCACAATGTCTTTGCAATAATTGCCTGATACACATCGCCTTTAGCTTCAAGTGTTTCGACAAATTTTTCGGCTTCGTTGCCAACAGTTGCAACATACATTCCAACAAAATCTTTTTCTGCACAATCTTGCGAGACAACAAAATCAGCAACACTCAAACAATTATTATTTACATTTGCAACTTGATTACGCGCAAACCAAAGACGTTCTATTTGCTGGTTATTTTTGTAAAGATTTACGAACACACCATCGCTTTTAGCATCGAAAATTCCAACGCGAACTTTCAGTTTTGCAACATTTTTTATCTGTGCAAAAACGTTTTTTACATCGCTGAAAAATTCCGAATGCAAACTATTTGTTTCGCCAAAGATATCCGACGCATCTGCTTTTATTCCCCAAGTTTTGAAGAAAATATGCCAAGGCATAAACTCAACAACATCATCAAAAGCAACGTCTATTGTTTTTGTATCTTCAAAAGGTTTTTCAAACTTCTGCTTTGTTGGAGGTTTTAACGCAAGAGCACAAGCTTGTGCATAAGGTAAGATTTTTTCAGATTTCGCCTTTGATTGTTTTTGTGCAAAATCTTCACGCAACTTTTGTTGCTTTGCTAAAATTTCGAGCTTTTTTGCCTTGCTTGAATTACCAAGCAAACTTGCACACACGCCCGACATCAAGCTTGCATCACCAACGCGTTCAACCACACCTGAATACAATGGTGCAAGCTTCACAGCAGTATGCAAACTGCTTGTTGTTGCTCCACCTACAAGAACAGGAACTTTCAAACCTTCGCGTTCAAAAAGCGAAAGAACATTTTCCATTTCTGCAAGCGATGGAGTTATCAAACCACTCAAGCCAACTAAATCTGCTTCGCGCGCTTCATTCAAAATTGTTTCGGCTTCGACCATTACCCCGAGGTCAACAACGTTAAATCCATTACACGAAAGCACGACCGATACAATATTTTTGCCGATGTCATGAACATCGCCTTTGACTGTTGCAATTACAACTTTTGCACCCTTTCGCTCGCCATTCGACTTCATAAACGGCTCAAGGACTGCAACTGCACGTTTCATAACGCGTGCAGTTTTTACAACTTGTGGTAAAAACATTTTTCCTTCGCCAAAAAGCTCGCCGACTTTTTTCATTGCGTTCATCAAAGGTTCTTCGATGACTTTTATAGCCGAACCAAGCTCATTGTAAAAATGCAACGCAATTTCTTCAGCTTTGTCGTCCATACCTTTGACAAATGCAGTGTCGAACTTTTCTTCCCAAGAAAGCGAATCCCAAGTTGAATGAGTTTGCACTTTGTGGACATCGCTTTTAAATTCTTCAGCAATAGCAAGCAAGTTTTCTGTTGCATCGGGAGAGGAATTTAAAATTACTGCTTCAACTGCAGAACGCAAACGTGGATTTATATCGTTGTAAGGTGCAAGCATCCCTGCGTTTACAATCCCCATATCAAGCCCAGCCAAGCGAGAATGATACAAGAACACGCTATGCATTGCTTCGCGCACAACATTATTACCTCGCAAAGAAAAACTGATATTACTTACACCTGCACTTGTTCGTGCCAACGGACACGCTTTTTTTATCTCGCGCACAGCATTTATAAAATCTATTGCGTAGCTA
>JAFVQA010000005.1 GCA_017505015.1 Clostridia bacterium | reverse complement strand
TAACCAACGGCAGAAGGCATGCGACCAAGCAATGCTGATACTTCTGAACCAGCCTGAATATAACGGAAGATGTTGTCTACAAACAACAACACGTCTTGATTTCGTTGGTCACGGAAATATTCTGCAAGTGTAAGTCCAGTAAACGCAACGCGCATACGGCTTCCAGGTGGTTCGTTCATTTGACCAAACACAAGCGAAGTTTTGTCAATAACGCCTGATTCTGTCATTTCCTGAATCATGTCATAACCTTCACGGCTACGTTCACCAACGCCTGTAAAGATAGAATAGCCACCGTGTTCGCTTGCGATGTTGCGGATAAGTTCCATAATAAGAACGGTTTTACCTACGCCGGCACCGCCAAACAAACCGATTTTACCACCCTTTACGTAAGGTGCGAGCAAGTCGATAACTTTAATGCCTGTTTCGAATTGTTCTGTACTGTTGCTTTGTTCGTAATATTTTGGTGGTTCACGATAAATTGACCATTTTTCGTCTGTAATGATATCGCCCTTTTTATCGATAGGTTCGCCAAGAACGTTCATAACTCTGCCCAGAGTGCCGTCTCCAACAGGAACCATAATGCTTTGACCAGTAGCCTCTACTTCGAGACCACGTGACAAACCTTCGGTTGCCTGCAAAGCAATGCATCTTACTGAGTTGTTGCCAGCGTGTGACAAAACTTCGAGCACAACGTTGTTTGCACCTTTAATAACAAGTTTTTCGTGGATTTTTGGAATTTGTCCGTCAAATCGCACGTCTACAACCGGTCCGATAATCTGACTGATTTTACCGATAAGTTTTTTGTCCATATTTATCCTCTTTTACTTTCCGCCAATAGAGCCGGAAACGATTTCTAACAGCTCGTTTGTAATGCTTTCTTGTCTTGCACGGTTATATTCAAGACGAAGTTTGTCAAGCATTTCGTCTGCATTGCGTGTTGCGCTTTCCATTGCAACCATGCGGGCTTTATGTTCGCTCACCGTTGCGTGGAGCAACACCGAAAAGATAAGACCTGTGATATATTGCGGAATGAGTTGTTGCAAAACAGCATCGGGACTTGGGTCATAAATCATTGTTGCAGAAAAATGACTTGTCTGATTGAACTGACTGCGATCAAGAGGCAAAATCTGGAAGCACACAGGTTTTTGTCCGCCACCTTCATCCATATCAGTAAAGATAACGTATGCTGCCCCGATTTCGTCTTTGTCAAACGCATCGCATATATCATAAGCTATGCTACGAGCGTGCTTGAGGGTTGGGTTGCCTATTGAAGAATATTCTTTGTCTACAGTCACGTTGTTGCGTTTGAAAAACTCTGCGGCAGTACGTCCAAAAGTGATAATTTGTTTATTGTCGTTTTTAGACGTGATTTCATGCGCAAGGTTGAGCACGTTGTGGTTGTAGCCACCGGCAAGCCCCTTGTCACTTGAAATGACGATATAGCAGGTTTTTTCGGTTGGGTCAAGCTCAAAATATCTGTCGCCACAATCGATGCAATCGCCGTTTTCAAGCAAGTCGCTGATAGCTTTTATTAAACTTTTGAAATAAAGCAGGTTTTTGTCATAGTTTTCTTGCGCGCGTTTAACCTTGGAAACAGAGATAAGCTCCATTGCCTTTGTGATTTGACGCGTATCGTTTATACTTTTTATCCTTGCTTTAATATCAGTTATGTTTGCCATGTTAAATTAGATTTTTTCCAAAAAAGATTTTGTAAATGATTCTGCAGCCTGTGCGAGCCATTGTTTGTTTTCGTCTGACAACAATCTCGTGCTGTCAATGTCGCTGTAAACTGCAGGGTTGTTTTCTTCTACGTATTTTAAAAACTCGTCAAAATATTTGTTAACGTGTTTTTTGCTTATTGCCAAAAGTGATGGCAACGAAATAACGTAAAGCATTACAACTTGTTTTGCCACTGGAATTGGTCTGTATTGTGGTTGTTTGAGAAGTTCTGTCAACTTTTCACCGTGAGTAAGAACTGCTTTTGTCACGTTGTCAAGGTCAGAACCAAACTGAGTAAACACCGCCAATTCGCGATATTGTGCCAGATCAAGACGGAGTGTGCCTGCAACTGAACGCATTGCTTTGATTTGTGCAGAACCACCAACACGAGATACAGAAAGACCAACGTTAACGGCAGGACGTGTGCCGGCATTGAACAACTCTGTTTCGAGATAAATCTGACCGTCTGTGATAGAAATTACGTTTGTAGGAATATATGCAGAAATATCACCAGCCTGTGTTTCTACGATAGGCAATGCCGTGATAGAACCGCCACCTAATGCGTCGCAAAGTTTTACAGAACGTTCCAAAAGTCTTGAGTGGAGATAGAAGATATCACCAGGATAAGCCTCACGACCTGCTGGACGTTTGAGCAAAAGTGACAAAGTTCGGTATGCAACGGCGTGTTTAGACAAGTCGTCGTATACGATGAGCACGTCTTTGCCATTATACATAAACTCTTCTGCCATAGAGCAACCAGAATAAGGAGCAATATATTGCAACGGAGCGGAATCTTTTGCAGTTGCGCTGACGATGATAGAATAATCCAATGCGCCATACGCTTCAAGTTTGTGCGCTACTTCGTTTACTGTGCTTGATTTTTGACCAATAGCAACGTATACGCAAATAACGTTTTTGTCCTTTTGGTTGATGATTGTGTCTATTGCAATGGCTGTTTTGCCTGTTTGTCTGTCACCAATGATAAGTTCTCTTTGTCCACGACCGATTGGAATCATGCTGTCGATAGAAATAAGACCTGTTTGCAAAGGTTGTGATACTGGAGAACGATCCATAATAGATGCAGATGGAACTTCGATTTCTCTGTATTTATCTGTGTCGATACTGCCTTTGCCATCGAGTGGGTTGCCCAATGGGTCTACGATACGGCCAAGCAATGCATTGCCAACAGGCACACTCATAAGTTTGCCTGTTGTTTTAACCTGCATGCCCTGTGCGATGCTTCCATCGTCGTCAAGCACAACGGCACCAACCTCTTCTTCTTCAAGGTTGAGTGCAATTGCTGACGCACCGTTTTCTATCGCAAGAACTTCGTAGTATTTTACGTTTTTGAGTCCTTTGACTTTAATTATGCCGTCACCTGAAAAAATAACTTCGCCAACGTCAACAACCTGATTTTCAAGTTTAACGTCTGACACCTGTTTTTTCAAAAGGTCGGCTATGTTTTTAATATCAATTGCCATAAAAAACCTTATCTTAAAGATTGTTTAAGTTGTTCGAGTTTGCCTGCAAGTGTGCCGTCGTAAACAATGCTACCATCGATAACTTTAATGCCACCGATAACTGACGCATCAACTTCATAAACAAATTCTACTTGACCTTCAACCTTTTTTATAAACAAATTTTCGATTTTTTCCTTGCTTTCCTGTGCAAGTGGTTTGCTTGATAAAACACGAAGAGTTTTCATCAGTTTTCCCACCCTTTAAGACATTCGTCAATAACTTTTTGGTTGTCTTGTTCAGAAACTTCTCTTTCCAACACTTTTGCAGCAATGTCTATTGCAAGAGCACCAACTTCTGCTTTAACTTCTGCTTCGAGCTTAGCTTTTTGGTTTGCAATTTCTTTTTTGCCCTGTTCAATAATGTCGTTAGATTTTCTTTTTGCTTCTGCCAGAATTTCTTTGCTTTTTGTTTCTGCTTCTTTAGTTGCTTCAAAACTGATAAACTCTGCTTTTTTGCGAGCTTCGTCAACAATTTTGTCTGCATTTTCTTTAATTTCTTTAACTTCTGCGCTGAGTCTTTCGTTTTCTTTAACAGTTGCCTCTACAGATTCTTTGCGTTTGTTGATAAAATTCAAAACCGGGTTGTATACCAAAGTTGTCATGAAAAATATCAAAATGAGCAAACACAAAACGTGTTGAACTATGTCGAGTGGCAATATTTGAAGACCGCCTTCAGCAATCATGTTAGTCATAGCCATTGTTTAAACCTCGTTTTTAAATAGTTTGTTTTGCCCTTTTGTTACATAACGAACAAGAGAAGGATACTGATAAACAAACCGTAAATAACTGTTGTTTCGATAAACGCAAGACCGATCATAAGAGTTGAGCTGATTTTACCTTGAGCTTCTGGTTGTCTTGCAATGCCTTCTACGCTTTTGCCAACTGCAATACCCATACCAACACCGGCACCGATACCTGCCAACATAGGGATAGCTGCTGCGATAGCAACCAAACCGTCAATCTCCAACAAAAGTTGAGTCATAGCCATCAAAAAAACTTCCATTTTTTCCCCTCCGAAATTAGTTAAACTGTAATGAAGTTTAAAATATTTTTATTTTTATTGCATTACTCAATGCAATTATAGTCAAATTTGTTATTCTATTGCTTCTGCCACGAAAGACAAACTCAAAACTGCAAATACGTATGATTGAATAAGTGCGTGGAAGCAAGTGAACAAAAGACTGGCAAATGCTGGCAACACCGGTGTAAGTGGTGCGAGAACGTTGTTGATAAGTGACATCATCAAGAAACCACTCAAGATGCTACCAAACATACGAAACGTCATTGATACAGGAACTGCAATGTCTGTAAGCAATGGAATAAGGATTTTATATTTGCCAAGATATTTTGCCTTTTTGTGCCTGAAACCATAAAAATGGATAAGGATAAAAGTGCAGATAGCAAGGGCTATACAAACGTTTACGTCTGCGTTTGGTGGACGAATGCCAAGCATTTCTGTCAAAGTGCCAATGCAAATAAAGGCTGCAGCTGAAAATACGTATGGGCCAAGTGCTTTTGAATAGCCATGCACGTTTTCTTTAGCCATGCCGGCAAAAGCACCAACGATCCATTCTATAAATGCCTGAAAACCTGTTGGCACTGTTTTGAACCTTGGGAAAATAACGAATCTAAAAATAACGGCAAAGCAAATAAGGATAAAAGTTGTTATCCAAACGCTCAAAACCGCCATTGATACGTTATAGCCAAAAAGTGTGAATACTAAGTGTGGAAAAACCTCGTCTGCAACAATTTCGCCCATTGGCGGTTTTGTTGTGCCAAGCACAAATTTGTCAACAACCCAAACGACAATTGACAAAACAATGCACACAATCAAGCCGATTGCGGCAATTTTTCTGCCCCTTTGCCAAGGCTTTTTGACCTTTTTAGGTTTTTTCACAACTTCTGCGTTGTTTTGCATTACGTTTTCTTGCATAATTGTTAACCTCTGTTACGTAAATTTTACAATAACTAAAAACGAAATTCAATACCTAAATTGAAAAAACAGGCCTATCTCTTTTTGATATAACCTGTCATGTTTGCCACAGCAACAAGCGCACCAACTTCGTCAACAATTTCAACACGATAAAAACATACGTGTTTTGACGTATTGACAAGTGTGGCAGTTGCCTTTATAAAGTTACCAGTCGCTTTGGTCATATATTGCATAGACGTTGACAAAGTCACAACAAAACAATCTGTGCTGTTTGCAGCAATTGCAAAGGCAGAGTCTGCCAGCGTAAACAAAACCCCACCCTGAACGAGACCATCTGCATTGAAATGGTTTTGGTTGAGATTGAGTACGCACACACTATAACCGTTTTGTACCTGTTCAATTTCTACACCAACAAGTTTTTGAAACTTGTCTTCGCTGAAAAATTGTTTTGCTTTTTGCAACGTTTCCACAAATACACCTCTACCCAAGTATTATACCCCTTTTAAACCCCAGAGTCAATACCCATAGTTAAACAAAAGTGACTGTTTGTGCATAAAATTAACAAAGTTTGGCAAAAATTTGACAATATATAAACAAAAAAAGGCTACTCGTTTGAGTAGCCTTAAATTTTTGTAAATTATTCTTTACTTTCTGCCCAGCGTTTTGCTTCTTCTACGATTTTAGGAATGTTCATTGGTGGAACTTCTTCGTATCTTACAAATTCAAGCTCATAGCTGCCACGACCTTGAGTCATACTGCGAAGGTCAGTTGCATATTTCATGATTTCGCTGAGTGGAGCTTCTGCACTGATAACTTGTCTGCCATCGATAGCTTCCATACCCAAAATGCGACCACGGCGTTTGTTCATATCGCCAAGGATATCACCCATGAAGTTTTCTGGCACGTTGATTGAAAGTGCATAGATAGGTTCGAGGATAGTTGGGTTTGCTTTTGAGCAACCGTCTTTATATGCCAAAGATGCAGCAATTTTAAATGCGATTTCTTTTGAGTCTACGTCATGGTAGCTGCCATCGTAAAGTTCTGCGCGGATACCGATCATTGGATAACCAGCAAGAACGCCGTTTGGCAATGCTTCGATAAGACCTTTTTCTACAGCAGGGATAAATCGACGTGGAACTGCACCACCAACTACGCTGTCAACAAACAAGAAGTCGCCTTCTGCATAAGGGCTGAATTTAATTTTGCAGTGACCATATTGACCAGCACCACCAGATTGTTTCTTATGTTTGCCTTCTGCTTCTACTGCTTTTTTGATAGTTTCGCGATAAGCAATGCGAGGTTCTTTCAAAACAGCTTCTACGCCAAATTTATTTTTGAGTTTTCTGCACAACAAATCAAGTTGAGTTTCACCAACGCCGTTAAGAAGCATTTCGCCAGTTTCTGCGTTTTTAGTAACTGTAAATGAATTATCTTCGTCTTGCAAACGGTAAAGACCAGAGAAAATCTTGTCTTCGTCGCCTTTTTTAGCAGCGTATACAGCCATTGTCAAAACTGGTTTTGGCAATGCTACTGGTTCGATAGTAACTTGTTTTGCAGCGTCACACAATGTGTCGCCTGTAGAAGTGTTTTGCAATTTTGCAATAGCACCAATGTCACCTGCAACGGCGATATCTGTTGCTTCTTGCTTTTTGCCTTTTACAAAATAGAGTGAGCTGATTTTTTCGTCAGCAGATTTGTTTACGTTTTTAAGTGATGTGCCAACTTTGAGTTTGCCTGACAAAACTTTGAACATAGAAAGCTTGCCTACGAATGGGTCGGCGATTGTTTTAAAGATTTTAACAACTGTTGGAGCATCTTCGTCACATGCGATTTCAACGAGTTCGCCTGCTTTGTCTGTTGCAATAACAGGTTTGCTGTCGCATGGGCTTGGCAACAATGATACCATTTCGCTCATAAGGTTGATAACACCTTTGTTACAAACTGCGCTACCAGCAAGAACAGGAATACAAGTGCCCAACAAAACACCCTTTTTAACACCGGCGATAATTTCGTCGTTTGTAAATTCTTCACCAGCAAAGAATCTTTCAAGCATTTCGTCGTCAGATTCTGCAGCTGATTCTACGAGTTTCATTTTGATTTCTTCATATTCATCTGCCAAATCTGCAGGCATTTCGATTTGGTTTCTAACGCCACCTTCACCAAACGTATATGATTTGCCAGTAAGAACGTTTACGTAACCAATCATTTTTTCGTTTTGCATGATAGGAATTTCCATCGGTGCAATTTTTGTTGTATATTTTTCTTTAAGGGCGTTGAGTGTGCCAATGTAATCCGCATTGTCTTTATCTGTGCCGTTAAGGAACAAAATTGCAGGAATGTTGTTTTTAATGCAATAGTCAAGTGCTTTTTCTGTGCCTACAGAAACTGAACCACCAAGACCAGAAACAACGATTGCGCTATCTGCTGCGTCAAGAGCCAATCTCATTTCGCCTTCAAAATCGAAAAAGCCCGGAGTATCGAGCAAGTTGAATTTTGCCATACCAAATTCGCATTGATATGAGCAGTTTGCTACTGAAAGACTGATAGAAATTTTCTTTGCAATTTCTTCTGAGTCAAAGTCCATAACTGTATTGCCGTCGTTTGTGCTGCCTTGTCTGTCAATTGCTTTTGCATTGAACAAGATAGCTTCTGCTAAAGTTGTTTTACCTTCGCCACCGTGACCTACGAGTGCTACGTTTCTGATGTTTTTAGCCAAATTCGCCATAAAAGTACACCTCTGTTTATGTTTTCAAGCTTGTCTGCCTGTTTAAATTCGTATAAATTTTCGCTGCATAAAGATAAATTTTATACAAACGCCTAATAAACTCACTATATCATATAAACAACACAATTTCAATACCCTTTTTAAAGAAATTTCGACATTTTTTATATAAAAATTTATATTTTTTGTTACAACCTGGCATAAAAATCAAGATATTTTTTATATTGACTTTCATTGTTGTCAGAAAGAAAAAAAGTGACCTTTCCTTTCATTTTTGTTTTTTTATTCAGACTGTCTGCTTTAAAGTTGTTTGCAAAGGCCTGCGTTGCCCTGCCGACGTTGTCAAACACAGGCAAACCAAAAGACTCAAACACCTGTTTTTTGTGCAGATAATGAG
>JAFVQA010000038.1 GCA_017505015.1 Clostridia bacterium | reverse complement strand
CGCCTGCGCCTTTTTCCTGCCCCATATATGCCCATTCGACTGCATCTATGCCTGTGCACTCTCTGCCACCTTTTGCAAAAACAACAAATTTGCCGTCAACACGCTTTACGTCCATAGAAAGCACAACGCACTGATTGCCATATTTTTTTGCAGCCTGCTCGATAAGCAACGGGTTTTTAATTGCACCACTGTTTACGCTGACTTTGTCTGCACCGGCTTTAAGCACACGGTCAAAGTCGTCTACCGTGTTTATGCCACCACCAACGGTAAGTGGAATAAAAATGTTTTTTGCAACGTCACGAAGCACGTCGGCAAACAGTTTACGCCCTTCGTGTGATGCAGTTATGTCATAAAAAACAAGTTCGTCTGCACCACTTTCGTTATAAAATTTTGCAAGTTCAACAGGGCTGTCCACGTCTTTTATCCCTGTGAAATTAGTTCCTTTAACCACCCTGCCATCTCTTACGTCAAGGCAAGGTATTATTCTTTTTGCGAGCATATATTTTCCTTTAAGTTAAAAAGCATCTTTGCTTTGTTTTTTCCATCTGTTTGCTATAAAACGCATTTTTAAACCAAGCGGAACAAACTTCATAAACCAATATAACAGTTTGTTGAAAAAACCAGGGATATGAATGCGTTTGTTTTTTTTGACTTTTTTTAGTGACGTTTGAGCAACAAACTGCGGACTTTTTGCCGAAAGTTTGCCCCATAACCCCTGACCTTTTATGTCGTTGATTATATCCGGTCTTGTTGGCACTCCACCAGGCAAAACTGTTGTCACTTTTACGTTATCTTTTTTAAGTTCGATGCGAAGCGAACTGAAAAAGTTTGTAAGGCAACTTTTTGTTGCACTGTACAACGCAAAATATGGCATTGGGCTGACACCACTCATGCTTGAAATTGTAATAATTTCAACGTTGTCTGCCCTGCGTTCAAGCAGACTGAAAGTGTTTGAAATTGTTGCCTCTACGTTGACCCTCATTTGAAACAAAAGTTTTTGCAAAGTATAATCCAAAACACCTTTTTGAATGTCAACCCCTGCAACGTTTATTATTTTGTCAAACTTTATGCCAAGGCTGTCGATAAATTCAAACATTTGTGCACGGCTTTTTTCATCGTCAAGCTGGCAGGCACAAATCTGCACCTCAACGGCAAATTCTTTTTCAATTTCATGCTTTAAATTTTGCAGTTTTTCGTTACTGCGCCCCGTTAAAAACAAATTTTGTTTTTGTTTTGCACACTCTTTGACAAAGGCTTTGCCAATGCCACCCGTTGCTCCCGAAATAAAAGTATAGTTCATACCAACTCCACTGCTTTTTTGAGGTCAATCAAACCTTCGTACAATGCCTTGCCCAGAATTGCGCCATAAGTGCCCATGCTGTCAAGCGTTGTAAGTTCGTCATAAAAAGTTATGCCACCAGACGCAACCACGTCAAGCCCCTCTATTTTGGCAAGTTGTCTGTAAATGCCAAGATTTGTGCCTTTCATTCCACCGTCTTTAGATATATCTGTGTAAATAACCGTTTTAACGCCTGCGTCACAAAGTTTTTGGCAAAAATCAACAGATTGCACGGCAGTGACTGTTTTCCAGCCGTGAATGGCAACAAAGCCGTCTTTTGCATCTACGCCAACTGCAATTTTGTCACCGTATTTTTTTGCCATTTGTTCAACGAAAGCAAAGTTTTCCACAGCGACAGTACCCAGAATAACTCTGCCAACGCCACATTCGATATATTTTTTAATACGGTCTTCGTCACGAATGCCACCACCCACCTGAACGAACATGCCACAGTTTTTGGCAATTTGCTCAATTACGTCAAAATTGGCAAGGTTGCCGTCTTTTGCACCGTCAAGGTCAACCACGTGCAGGTTTTTTGCACCACAGGCACAAAAATTTTTGGCAATCTGCACAGGGTCGTCGGCATATATTTTCATTTGGTCATAGTCGCCAAAAGTAAGGCGAACCACTTTTTTATCTTTAATATCAATAGCAGGAAAAATTTGCATATTGTATCTCCTGATTAAATTTCGTTGAATGCTTTTAAAATTGCAAGACCTGTTGCACCAGATTTTTCTGGGTGAAACTGTGCACCAAACACCTTGCCCTTTTGCACCATTGCAGTAAGGTCTGCACCATAGTTGCTTGTGGCAACAACGTTGTTGCAGTTTTTTGCATAATACGAATGCACAAAATAAACGTAGTCGCCGTTTTTTATATATTTAAACAACGGGCAGTCGCCCACAAAGTCAAGACTGTTCCAACCCATATGTGGTATTTTAAAACTTTTGTCAACGTCGTCTGCAATTGGGCAAACGTCACCGTCAATAAGACCAAGCCCTTTGTGGCAACCATATTCATAACTTGTGTCAAAAAGTAACTGCATACCAAGACAAATGCCCAAAAGTGGTTTGCCTTTTGCAACCTGATCTTTAATTACGGGCACAAGACCAGTTTCGTGCAAAAGTTTTATTGCATCGGCAAAAGCACCAACGCCAGGCAGAATAATTCTGTCCGCCTGCTGTATAACAAGTGGGTCTTTTGTAACCACGTTTTGCGCCCCAATAAAATCAAGACTGCTTTTTAGCGAAAACAAATTGCCCACGCCATAGTCAATAATGGCAATCATTAAAGCACCCCTTTTGTAGACGGCAAAACGTCTTTGTTTTTTTCGTCAATGGCAACGGCTTGTTTAAGTGCCCTTGCAAAACCCTTAAACACGCCTTCTGCAACGTGGTGGTTGTTTTTGCCATAAATCTTTTTTACGTGCAAAGTAATTTCGGCATTGCGCACGAAAGCCAAAAGATATTCTTCAATCAGCTCAACGTCCATGTCGCCAAGTTTATATTCGTCTGGAAAGTCAACGTCAAAGTTGAGATATGCTCTGCCACTGAAATCAAGTGCAACAAGCACAAGCGCTTCGTCCATTGGCAAAATAATGCTGCCATAGCGATAAATGCCCTTTTTGTCACCCAAAGCATCTTTAAAGGCTTTGCCCAAAGCAATGCCACAATCTTCTACAGTGTGGTGACAGTCTACGTGAATGTCACCATTGCAAAACAAATCAAGGTCAAAACCACCGTGTTTTGCAAACAACTCTGTCATGTGGTCAAAAAAGCCACAACCTGTTTTTACGTTATATTTACCTTGTCCGTCAAGGTTGAGTGTGCCGACGATATCCGTTTCGCCGGTTTTTCGTGCAAAGTCAATTTTTCTCATACGTTTGCTCCAGCCAGTATACCTGCAAGTGTATATGCAAGTGTTTTTATTTGTTCGTTTGTGCCCACGGTGATGCGCACAAAGTTTTTAATTCGTTGGTCTTTAAGGTGGCGCACCAAAATGCCCTTTTGTTTTAGTTGCGAATAAACCTGTTCGCCACTCATTTTTTCGTGCCTTGCAAGCACAAAGTTTGCTTTTGATGGCAACACCTCAAAACCAAGGTGTTCAAGGCAGTTTACAAGGTATTTGCGAGAGTCTTGTATTTTAAGGCAACAGTCTTCAAAATAGTCATAGTCTTTAATTGCCTCTGCCCCTGCAATAATGCTCAGCCTGTTTACGTTGTAAGGATTAAAGCTGAATTTTACAGTTTTAAGGTCGTTTATAAGCTGTTCACACGCAACGGCAAAACCCACCCTTGCACCTGCAAGTTGACGTGATTTTGACATTGTTTGCACCACCACAAGATTGTTATATTTTTTTGTGAGTGGAACTGCTGTCTGCGCACCAAAATCAACGTATGCCTCATCTATAACAACAACACGGTCTTTGTTTTGGCAAACAAGTTGTTCAATCTGGTCAAGGTCAAGACAAATGCCCGTTTGTGCGTTTGGGTTTGCAATAATAACGTTGTCGTTAATATCTTTATAGTCGTTTACGTCAATGCAAAAGTTTTGGTCAAGTGGCACAGTGTTGTATTTAATGCCAAACAACTGGCAAAAAACAGGATAAAACCCATAGGTCACGTCAGGAAAAGCCATGCCCTTTTTGCCACAAAAGGCTTTGAAAATAAATGCTAAAATTTCGTCACTGCCGTTGCCACTTATAACGTTGTTTGTTTTAACGTTGTAATAGTTTGCAATAGCCTGGTCAAGCACCTTTGTTGTCGGGTCGCTGTATAAACGAAGTTTTTGCACCTCGTCACAGTTGAGTGCGTCAAGCACCTTTTGCGATGGTGCATATGGCGATTCGTTTGTGTTGAGTTTTATATATTGCATATCCTGTGGCTGTTCGCCAGGGGTATATGGCACAATGCTTTGCAGACTTTCGTCTAAAAACCTGCTCATAAATTACTCCTCAAACCTGATTGTTGCAGACCTTGCGTGAGCAGAAAGACCTTCTGCCTCGGCAAAAGTTGCAATCTGGTCTTTAACTTTGTTTAATGCTTGTTTTGTATATTGAATGTAAGATGATTTTTTTACAAAATCGTCAACAGAAAGTGGTGACGAAAATTTTGCACTGCCACTTGTTGGCAAAGTGTGGTTAGGACCTGCAAAATAGTCACCGAGTGCTTCTGGTGTATATCCACCCAAAAAGATAGAACCTGCGTTTTCAATTTTGTCAAGATAGTCATATGGGTTTTCAACACACACTTCCAGATGTTCAGGCGCAATGGCGTTAGAAACTTTTATAGCCTCGTCAATGCTGTCTACCACAATGATTTTGCCGTTGTTGTCTATCGATGCCCTTGCAATTTCATGCCTTGGCAACAAAGCAAGTTGCCTTTCTATTTCGTTGGCAGTTTGTGTTGCAATTTCGCTGCTGTCTGTAACCAAAACCGCAGTTGCAAGTTTGTCATGCTCTGCCTGTGAAAGCAAATCTGCCGCAAGGTGAACCGGGTTCGCTGTTTTGTCAGCAATAACCAGAATTTCGCTTGGGCCTGCAATCATGTCGATAGAAACTGTGCCAAACACAAGTTTTTTTGCAAGTGCCACAAAAATGTTGCCAGGGCCAACGATTTTATAAACCTGTGGTATGCTTTGAGTGCCATATGCCATTGCCGCAATAGCCTGTGCCCCACCGCATTTAAAAATTTTGTCAACACCGGCAAGTTTTGCTGCAACCAAAATTTCTGCCTTTATTTTTCCGTTTTTTTGCGGAGGCGTGCACATAACGATTTCGCTCACACCTGCTATTTTTGCAGGGATAGCATTCATAAGCACTGTTGAAGGATAACTTGCAGTTCCACCCGGAACGTATATGCCTGCCTTTTGAATAGGCGTATATTTTTGACCGAGAATAATTCCGTCTTCTTTAGTCACTTCAAAGCCTTGTTTAACTTGCTTTTTGTGAAAAAACTCTATGTTTCGTGCCGCAGTTTTAAGTATGTTTTTAAACTCGTCGCTCACAAGACTTTCTGCCTCGTCAATTTCGCTTTGACTCACAAGCAAATCGTCAAGAGCAACGCCGTCAAACTTTTGAGTATATTCTTTAAGTGCATCGTCGCCACGTGAAAGCACCTGAGCAATAACCTCTTTAACAACGCTTTCATATTCGCCATAAGTCTGAATTTCACGATTGAGCACTTTGTTTATATCAAAACCTTTGTCAAAAATTTTAATCATCTGGCAACTCCTTTTTAAGGTTTTGCACCATAACGTCAATTTCGTCGTTTTTAAATTTATATTTTGCTTTGTTTACAATGAGCCTTGCACTTATTGGCAAAATTGTTTCAATAACGCCAAGGTCATTTTCTTTAAGCGTTGTGCCTGTTTCTACAATATCCACAATAACGTCGCTAAGCCCCAAAATTGGTGCCAGCTCGATAGAACCAGACAGTTTGATAATATCTATATCTCTGTTTTTGCCTGCATAAAACTCTTTGGCAATGTTTACGAATTTTGTTGCAACCACAAGTGGTTTTGAAAGGTCGTCGCGATAGCCGTTTTTTGCTGCAACTGCCATGCGACATTTGCCAATTTTAAGGTCGAGCATTTCGTATACGTCGGCTTTATGTTCCAGCAAAATGTCTTTGCCGGCAACACCAACGTCGGCAGCACCACGCTGAACGTAAATAGGCACGTCGCTTGGTTTTACCCAAAAATACTGCACACCGTTTTTTTCGTCTGTAAAAATGAGTTTTCTGCTGTCTTTGTCAAATTCGTCGCAGGCGTATCCTGCTTTTTCAAGCATTTTATATACTTTTTCGCCAAGGCGTCCCTTTGGCAATGCAATGTTTATCATAAAAACCTCACAACTCTACAACCTGTGCAAACTTTTTGTCTGACGGTGGATTTTTTGCCACAAGCACTTTTTTGCCCTGTGCCATTTGTTCCTGTGCAAAAGCAAAAACTTTTGCACAATCGCTGTTTTGGTTGTAAAGCACAAGCAAGTCAGCATCGTTATCCGGTTGTTTTTGTTTATACATGGCAAGTTCGTTTAGATAAAGTGCAAAACCCAGTGCACTAACGTCTGCAAATTTGCCTGCAAGTTTGTCATATCTGCCACCAGACAAAACCAAACTTGGCGATTTGCTCACGTAACCAACAAACACAATGCCGTTGTAATAATCAGTGTCGTTTATTATAGAAAAGTCAAGGCGCACTTTATCGCCAAAACCCATTTGTTCAAAACTGTTGCAAACAATTTGCAGTTCGTCTGTGGCTTGTTTTGAAACGTCGTTTGTGGCAACCTGTTTTGCAACTGCCAAAACCT
>JAFVQA010000004.1 GCA_017505015.1 Clostridia bacterium | reverse complement strand
GCAAAAAAAGAAGATGGCTCTGTAGATTTTTCTCAAGACTTTTTCGAAAAATCTGCAAACCTCACAGTATCAGGCCAACTTAATGCCGAAACTTATGCAATGGCATTTGGCAACGTTTATACTTTTGGTCCAACTTTCCGTGCAGAAAAATCAAACACAACTCGCCACGCTGCAGAGTTTTGGATGATTGAGCCAGAAATTGCCTTTGCAGATTTTTCGAAAAAGTCTTGAGAAAAATCTACAGAGCCATCTTCTTTTTTTGCAACTTTTTCGAGATCGAAAGTTGTAACTTTAAACATTTCACCTGCACCTTCGCAGTCACTTGCTGTGATTATTGGTGTGTGAACGTATACAAAGTTGCGGTCCTGAAAAAATTTGTGAATTGCATATGCTGCAACAGAACGAACTTTCATAACTGCATTGAACAAGTTTGCACGTGGACGAAGGTGTGCAATGCCACGCAAAAATTCAACGCTGTGACGCTTTTTTTGCAATGGGTAGTCTGGTGTTGAAAGACCTTCAACCTCTATTTTTGTTGCTTTAATTTCAAATGGTTGTTTGTTTTCTGGTGTCAAAACAAGTTTGCCACTTACAACAACTGCACTGCCAACGTTGAGTTTTGCAATTTCTGCAAAGTTGCTGATTTTGTCTTGTTCGAAAACAACTTGCAAACATTTAAAGCAACTTCCATCGTTAAGTTCGATAAAACCGAACACCTTAGAATCTCTTATTGTTCTTGCCCAGCCTGCAACTGTGATTTCTTTGTCGGCATAGGCTGACATATTGTCAAAAATATGTTTGATTTGTACTCTTTCCATAATATATCTCTGTTTTTTAAATTATTTTCTCAATTTGCGAAGGAATGGCGGAATATCGTCGTCTTCGCGAGGTTGAATGCGTGTTGCAAACGGATCGTTTTGTTTTGGTTGAACAAAAGTTTCCTGCGCTGGTTGCGGGCGAGCCTGATAGTCTGTTTTTGGTTGTTCTTCTTTTTGCATTGCGTTTGCAAACAAACTGTCAAGTCTGTCGTTTCCAATCGGTCTTACGTATGGATCTTGTTTTTTAGGTTTTTCTTCTGCAAAAGTTTCAAAACTTGTTTTGTCAAAACCAGTTGCAATGATTGTAACCTTAACTTCTTCTTCAAGATCTTCTCTTACGTCTGCACCAAAAATGATGTTTGCAGTTTCATCTGCAACTTCGTGAATGAGTTGAACTGCATGCTGAACTTCGGCAAGAGTAAGGTCTGCACCACCAGAAATGTTAACGATAACACCTGTTGCACCTTCGATTGTTGTTTCGAGCAATGGGCTGTAAACAGCTTTGCGAATTGCATCGATAGTGCGGTTTTCACCACGACCTTCGCCAAGACCCATGTGAGCCATGCCTGTGTTTTTCATAATTGTTTTTACATCGGCAAAGTCAAGATTGATGAGTGCAGGGAACACAATAAGGTCAGAAATGCCTTGAATGCCATGACGCAAAACTTCGTCTGCACGCAAGAATGCCTCTACCATTGTAATATCTTTGCTGAAATTTTGTGTAAGTTTGTCGTTTGGAATTACAACCAGAGTATCTACGTTTTTGCGAAGATTTGCAATGCCTTGTTCTGCATTGCTCAAACGACGGCGACCTTCAAAACTGAAAGGTTTTGTAACTACTGCAACAGTGAGAGCTCCAAGTTCTTTGGCAACTTGTGCAACAACAGGAGCAGCACCTGTGCCTGTGCCACCACCCATGCCGGCAGTGATAAACACAAGGTCTACGCCTTGCAACGCTTCTTTGATGGCTTGTTTGCTTTCTTCGGCAGCCTGGCGACCAATTTCAGGGTCAGCACCAGCACCAAGACCTTTGGTAAGTTTTTCGCCAATTTGAATACGTTCTGGCGCACGTGACATAATGAGTGCCTGTTTGTCTGTATTAATTGCCGCAAAAGTTGCACTCTTTATGTTTGCTGCAATCATACGGTTGATTGCGTTGTTGCCACCGCCACCAACACCGATAACTTTTATTTTTGCAACGCCTTCTTGAATAACTGCGTTTTCTGCTGAAGAAATGTTATAATCCATTTTTTAACCTCCAAAATGTGCCAAAAGCTTTTTGAAAAAGCCCTGTTTGACAGGTTGTGTCTGACTTAATGCTATGCTTATCAGACCATATGCTGAAGTATATTCTTGTTTGTCATATTGAGGTGAGTTGATTGGTGCAGGATAAACTGCCCTTTCCAACCCTTTTGCAAGTGCGTTTATGCCACCTTTGAGATATGCAAACGTGCCACCTGTTATAAATACAGGCGCATTTTTTGGAATTGAATGAGGACAAGCCTCGAGACAAGCAATTATATGTTCTGCAATATCTTCTACCCTGCAACGAACGATTTCGTTTGTTGTAGACGCAGAAAAACTTTTTTCATCAACAACGATGCTATCTGCCTCGTTATATTCCAGATTAAGGTGAACCTGTGACAATAAATGGTCTGCAACATCGTGCTCAATGCCATAAACCTGAGCAATATCGTCTGCCATTTGAGCACTGCCAATAGAAAAAGATTTGCTGTAAAGCACACCGTCACCCAAAATAACACTTACGTTTGTTGTAACAAAGCCACAGTCAACAAGCACTGCATAACCATCACGAACTGAAGGTTGAATGAGATAAAGTGACTGCGCAAGACTTTGTGACACAAAGTCATATTGGCTTATTCCACAATTTGAAAGTGCTTTGCATACGACACTTTTAAACGAATCTTCTACAAAAATGAAAGAAATAAGTCCTGACAATTTTGAAGCCATTTCACCAACAGGGTCGATTACTTTTCGTTCGTCGTCAAGCACAAAATAAATTGATGAACGAGAAATTGCAGAAAAACCGTTTGAATTGAAATTTTCTACGTTGTTGAAAACTTCGTTAACGTTTTCGCCAACAAGTTTTTTAGGCGTTGGATAATTTACCTCTGCCTCTTTTGTTGTAACTGCAACAAATTCACCAGGAACACCAACGTATACTTTTGAAAGTTTTCCACCACTTCTTTCTGCAAGTTGTTTTAACACAGCAGAAATTGATTGAACTACAGAATCTTCGTCAATCCATCTTCCGCCATAAAAAGTGCTGCATTGAACTTCTGCCTTGGCAACAATGTTAAAATCGTCGCCAGCAACCTGACTTGCAACAAAACCTGCTATTTTGCCTGAGCCAACGTCAATGACTGAAACAGAAACACCTTTTTGCATATAGTCTCCTTTTTATTTAGACGGGCTAAAATATAATAACCCATATTACACAGTTTAACAGATATATTATATATATTAAATATATAAAAGTCAACAAGCAACCACAAAAAACAAGGCTGTTTTTGGCATAAAAAAAGAGAGATTATTTCATCTCTCTTTTTATTTTTGTTTTATTGCACGTCAACTGAATATTTGCCGTTTGGTTGTCTTTCGCCACAAATGAAAGTGCCGTTATCCTGTTTGTCGGCATTTGCAACATAACTTGAATATACGTCGTCAAACTTTGCTCCAAAATCAACTGATGGTTGGTCAAAAACAAACGTTGCGCCACCTTGTGTCTGGCAAACGAGTTGTTCATCTTGGAAGGTGATTGACCTGAACAGACTTGAAATATCGCCATATTCAAACCCTTCTATTTCGTGAACAGATGCAAAAAAGTTTTGCACCACCATATAGTTATCTGCATTGGCAAAACTGCCCTTGATATAACTGCCCACCGACAAGCCTGAAACTTCGCCGTAGTCTCCGTCGACCTTTACAAGATCAGAAACGTCGTCACTTTTTTGCATAACAAACCCATCATAACTGCAAATATAGTTTTCGCCGTCAACCTGCAGATAATAAAGTTTTATTCTTACTGAAACGAAAATGCGAATTTTTTTTGGATATGCTTTTTCAACCTTTTCTGCCTTTAAGTCAAGGTTTGCTTGTTCCACCTTTTCAGCCACTGCAGAAGTATCTAAAAACAACAGGTTTTTGCCGAAAAAACTTTTGATACATTCAGTTTGAATGTTGTCTTCTTTTTCTTTTTCGACCTGAACGTATTGACCTTGTTCGTTTACAAAATAAACTTCTGCCTTTTTGAAAGTAAAAACAACGCCACAGCCAACGACTATGACTGCCATAAAAGCCAGCGCACAAAAAAATGCAATTAATCTTTTGTTTTTCATATTGTTATTTTAGCACATTTATTTTTTTTATGCAATATTACTGAATTCGTTTTACGTTTGCACCAAGCGAAGCAAGTGCTTCTTCAAGTTTAAAATATCCACGGTCTATATGCCTTACGTTATGTACAGTTGTATATCCTTGTGCAACCAGACCCGCAAGAACCAATGCTGCACCCCCACGCAAATCGTGTGAATAGACGTCACAACCATACAAGGCAGGCACTCCACGCACTATTGCATATCTGTCTTTAACAACTATTTGCGCACCCATTTTTGCAAGTTCGCCAACGTGTTTAAACCTTGTTTCAAAAATATTTTCTACCACGACACTCGTGCCTTGTGACACTGTTTGCAGTGCAAGCGCCTGTGCCTGCAAATCTGTTGGAAAGCCCGGATATGGCGACGTTTCTATCGTCATTATGCTTTGAGGTTTTTCATATCCTTTAACCAAAATACTGTCGTTGCTTGACAAAATGTCACAGGCAACGCCGTTAAGTTTGCTGGTGAGGGCACACAAATCGTTTGGTCTGCAATTTTTTAGATATACCCTGCCTTTTGTCATTGCTGCAGCAATTATATAGGTTCCTGCAACAATGCGGTCACTTATTGGAACAAATTCCACACCGTGCAGTTTTTTTACACCTTCTATTTCGATAATGCTTGTGCCCGCCCCGCTTACTTTTGCACCCATTTTGTTCAGCATATCTTGCAGACACACAATTTCGGGCTCTTTTGCCGCATTGCATATTGTTGTTTTGCCTTTTATCGTTGTAGATGCAAGCATTATGTTTTCGGTTGCACCCACCGAAGGAAAGTCAAGGTGAATTTTTTTGCCACGCGCATTTTCGCCATTACAAAAAACGTTTGCGCCTTGTTCTTTTACCTCTACGTTAAGTTCTTTAAGCCCTTTTATATGCAAATCGATAGGTCTCAACCCAATGTCGCACCCACCTGGAAAAACTGCCTTTGCCTTTTTGAACCTTGCAAGAATTGAGCCAAGCATAAAAATTGACGAGCGAATTTCCTGACCATATTTTTGAGGAATTTCGTGCTTGTCTGCCTGTGATGAATTGATAACTATGCTGTCGTTTTGCCACTCTACAACACAACCAAGTGACTGCAAAATTTTCGTCATGCTATAAACGTCGTTTATTTTGGGGCATTTATGTATAACAACTTGTTCGTCTGTTAAAATTGATGCTGCAAGCAAAGCAAGGACAGCGTTTTTTGCAGAATAAACTTCTGCCTCGCCATCCAGTTTCAAACCGCCTTTTATATAAAATTTGTCCATAACTTTCTCCTGCAAATTGTGTATAAATCATTGTATGGCACAAACTGTTTTTTGGTGTTTTTTTGAGTTTTTGTCTATACCAAGCAAAATACCCGTGCTTGCCATAAAAACCATAAGCGAACTGCCACCACTGCTTATAAAGGGCAAGGGCAAACCAGTTGGCGGAATTGTTCCTGTAACAACAGCAACGTTGAGCAAAGTTTGAATTGCAATAACGCAACTTATGCCAGATGCAAGATAACACTCAAACCTGCTGTTTGCATTTTTAGCAATTTTAAGCCCCTGATAAACAAGCACAACGAATATGCTCAAAACAAAAACACAACCCACAAAACCAATTTCTTCGCCAATAACTGCAAAAATAAAGTCACTTTCGGCAAAAGGCAAAAAATCGAACTTTTGGCGACTGTTAAATAAACCAACACCAAAAAAACCACCTGAACCAAGTGCATAGAAAGATTGAATCAGCTGATATCCCTCGCCTTTTGGTGATGCCCATGGATCAAGATATGCCATAAGCCTTGCAAGGCGATAAGGCTCTGCAACAATAAGCAACGGAACTGCAACCACAAGTGGCAACAAACAAAATGCCAGATGTTTTAATTTTGCGCCACCAACAAACAACATTGCAAAAGTGACCAAAGCAATGCACATTGTTATTGACATGTTGGGCTCTAAAATAACAAGCAGGCAAACGGCAACACCCAAAAACGAAACTGTTGCAATACCCTTTAGTCCAGCCATTTGGTGTGGTTTTTTTGACATGTACAGCGAACAAACCAAAACAAGTGCAAACTTTGCAATTTCTGACGGTTGCAGCGAAAAACCACCAAAACCCACCCATCTTTTTGCACCATAGTTTTCTATGCCAATGCCCGGAACAAAAACAAGACCAAGTAAAACAAGAGACAAAAGATATAGTGGCAAAGCAAATTTTTGTAGTTGTTTGACCGAAACGAAACTGCAATAAACCATTGCCACAACTCCAATCAAAGCACCCACAAACTGTTTTGTCACGAAATAATATGGGTTGCCAAAATCTTTTTGAGCTGAATAGTTGCTTGCACTGTAAATAAACACCAGACCAATTGCTACAAGCAAAAACACACAGAAAATAACCACATAATTAGGTTTTATTTTAGTTTGAAGCATTTTTTAATTCCTCAAAAATTTGCGCAAACCTTTTCCCTCTTTCTTGATAGCCATTAAAACAATCGAAAGATGCGCATGCAGGTGACAAAAGAACTGTTCCTTGTGGTTTTGCTGAATAATAGGCAATTTTTACTGCATTGTCAAAACTGTCTGCCAAAAACAAATTTTTGTAGTTTTGTTTTTTTGCACTTGCAAACAATTTTTCTTTAGCCTGGCCATAAAGCACACAAAAATTTACCTGTTGTGGCATATCTTTAAACAATTTGTCAAAAGGAAGACCTTTGTCTTGCCCACCAAGAATGAGCGAAACGTTGTTGAAAGAACGAAGAGCAGGCAAAACTGAGCCCAGATTTGTTGATTTTGAATCGTCTATAAAATCAACCATGCCAATACTGCCCACCTTTTGCAATCTGTGCTGACATGGTTCAAATTCGTCTGCACCCTTTTGAATTTTCTCATTGCTCACACCAAGCAATTTGCACACTCCAACGGCACAAAGCATATTTGACAAATTGTGTTTTGCAAAAAATATTTGATTGTTTATTTGCATAACAGGTTGATCCTGATAATATACAACATTGTTTGTTGCAAAAACATCTGCCTTTTTATCGCACGAAAACCAAATTTTTGTTGCACAGATATCTTTGCTGTTTAACACCACATTTTTGTCATCTTTGTTTAACAATGCAAAACATTTTTGGTCTTGTTTTTTGAACAAATTCATTTTTGTTTTTACATACGTTTTAAAATCTTTGTGTCTGTCGAGATGATCTGGCGACAAATTAAGCAAAGCAGAAATATATGGTTTAAAAACGTCTGTCGTTTCAAGCTGAAAACTTGACGTTTCGTGAACAACAACGTCACCCTTTTCTATTTGACCAACAACCTGAGTTAAAGGTGTGCCAACGTTGCCCACCAAAAAAGATTTTTTGTCTGTTTTTTGCAAAATGCTATGTATAAGGGAACAAGTCGTTGTTTTTCCGTTTGTTCCTGTAACGGCAACAACCTGTCCCCTGCAATTAAAAAAAGCAAGTTCTGCCTCGCCAATGACTTTTGTTTTTTGTTGCAACCTGACGATATCTTTGTTATAGACCGAAACCCCCGGGCTGACTATTGTCATTGACAGTTTGTTTATAAGGTCATCTAACAAATCGTCAAGCAAAATTGCACCCTGTTGCGCAAGTTGAAATACCTCGTGTGACAAATTGTTTTTGCTGTCATACAAAAACACACGATAACCTTGTTTCATAAGAAGTCTGGCACTTGAAACTCCACTTTTGCCAAGACCATATATCAAAACGTTTTTCATTAAAACCCCTCCACTTATTAACCAAAAGCAACTGCCAAAAAACCAAGTAAAATAGTTGCAACAGAATAAAAACAAACAATGCGAGGTTCGCTGTGCCCTTTCATTTGCAAATGATGATGATATGGTGCCATGAGAAAAAACCTTTTTTTGCTGATTTTGTATCTAACAACCTGCAAAACAACAGACACTACCGACAACACAAAAACAAAACCAACTACAGGAATAAACAACGTGTTTTTTGACAACACTGCAACAGATGCAGCTGCTCCACCAAGAGCAAGTGAACCCGTGTCACCCATAAACACCTTTGCAGGAAACACGTTAAGCAACAAAAATGCCAACATACCCGCAAAAATAGTAACGCAAAAATATGACAGATTTTTATATTCGTTGGCAAGTGTAATAAATCCACTTTGGTCAAGATTGTTTGACTGAACAAAAAGCAAAATTACAAAAAATGCCATATAAACACAGGTGACGCTTGATGCAAGGCCATCCATGCCGTCAGTAAGATTAACCCCATTTGTAGTTGCCACAAACACAAACACAACGAAAGGTATGGTAAACCAACCGAAATTTGCCGTTTGTTTTAAAAACGGAATATAAAACTCGCCACCAACAAGATTGCTGTTTTTTGCAAAAAAGCCCACGATCAACGACACGCCAAGTTGCAATATCACTTTTTGATATGCCCTGAGTCCTAAATTGCGTTTAAAAAATATTTTTATAAAATCATCTAAAAAACCAACCAGACCATAACCAAGAGTTATTGTCAGGGCAAGCATTGCCAAAATTGAGTTTTTTTCAAAAACAAAAAGACTTGCAATGCCAATGCCCGCAATAAAAATTATGCCACCCATTGTTGGTGTGCCTGCTTTTGTTTTATGCTCTTGAACGTATGACAAAATTTGTTGTTTTGCTTTTGCCTTTTTTAGCAATGGCAACACCACAAAACCGAGTGCCAAACAAATAAAAAAAGACAAAATAAAAGCCAAAAAAAGTTTTTGCATTTTTACCTCGTGTAGAAATATTCAGATATTTGTATCAACCGCATCACCGACTGTCGTCGGAGCTTTTCCTTCAAAGGAGAGGCTTTTTTAATTTTTGTTTTTAACGTAATGTTACCCTTTAAGTTTTTTAACGTAACGTTTCACTTGGATTTTGTTTTGCAGGTAATGTTTGGTTTTGATTTTAGTTATTAATGTGTTGCAAAACTGCAGCCATATCACAAAAAGGATATTTTGCACCGTTTATTTCTTGATATTTTTCGTGACCTTTGCCCAAAATTGCAATAGTATCACCGTTTTTTGCCTCGTTGAGTGCAGTTGTTATTGCCTGACCACGATTGCAAATAAGTTTGTGATCAACCGAAACCCCTTGCTGAATTTGAAACATAATTTCAAAAGGATCTTCAAACCGAGGGTTGTCGCTTGTTATAAACAAAAAATCACAATGTTTGCTTGCAATTTGCCCCATTGTTTTTCGTTTTGTTTTGTCACGATTTCCACCACAGCCAAACACGCAAAACAGTTTGCCTTTGGTACTTTGTTTAAGGTGTGGCAACACGTTTGCAAAGCCATCTGGCGTGTGAGCATAGTCTACAACCACCCTCACTCCGTTTGGCAAAAACACAGTTTGGTTTCGCCCTTCAATTTCGTCAATACACAAAAGTGCTTTGGCAATTTCGTTTGCCTTTATGCCAAAAACACGACAGGCTGTTGCACACGCCAAAACGTTGTAAACGTTGAACAAACCAGACAGTTTATAACGAAAAAAACACACTTCGTCATAAAGGTTGATTACAAATGACGAACCCTGACCATTGCAGTCAACGTCAATGGCAAAAACGTCTGCAACGTTTGTTATGCCATAAGAAACTGTTGGAATTTTGTTTTGTTTTATAATTTTTTGACCCAATTTGTCATCACTGTTCACCACGGCAATTTTTGCATATTGTCTGTCAAAAAAACTTTGTTTTGTGTAGCCATATTTTTGCATATTGCCAAAATAGTCCAGATGGTCTTGCGACAAATTTGTAAATACTGCAAGGTCAACCACGTTGCCAAAAGTTTTTTGCTGGTCAATTGCATGGGCAGACATTTCCATAACGCAAAATTTTGTGCCACACTCTGCCATTTTTTGCCACAGACAATTCAGTTCCATTGGGTCTGGTGTTGTCATTTTGTTTTCGATAAATTTTTCGTCAATAAAAATTCCGTTTGTAGAAATGAGAGCACTTTTATGCCCCGTTTGACACAACACTTTATAAATTAACGTTGCAGTAGAAGTTTTTCCGTTTGTGCCAACAACGCAAACAACACGCATTTTTTTTGCAGGAAAGTCATACCAAGCACTTGCAAGATATGACATTGCCTTGTGAGTGTCTTCCACCACAAGCTGACACACGTCAATATCCATTTGTTTTTGGCACACAACAACAGTTGCTCCGTTTTTTACTGCCTGCAAGGCAAAATCGTGACCATCGCAATTTGTGCCCTTTATGCAAACGAAAAGGCTGTTTTTTGTGACTTTTTTGCTGTCACAAAACACACCATCAATTTGTTGTGGAATAGTGTTGACCACCTGCAAAATTTTTAAACCTGACAACAACTGCAACGTATCCATAAAAATCCCCCTTAAAAAACAAAAAAGCCCATACTTGCCGTATGGACTAATATATTAAAAATTTTTGTTGATTATGATAGGTTTAATTTAGTTTAATCATTGCACTGGCTTTATATTTTTGTAATTTATTATTTGTTGAAAAATTATTTTTGCCCATGGTGCGGCAACTGTTGAACCATAGTGCTGACCGGTTGGTTCGTCTACTATCACAATGCATGAATATTTTGGTTGATTTGCAGGAAAAAAGCCCACGAAAGACGAAACGTATTTGCCTTGAGCTATCTGCCCATTAACAAATTTTTGTGCCGTACCGGTTTTGCCACCAACACGATATCCCTCTATATATGCCTGTTTGCCACTGCCGTTTGTAACAACGTCTTCGAGCATTTGGCAAAGAGTCTGGCTTGTTTGTTTTGAAATCGCCCTGTTTTTTGCAGTTGGCAAAAATTTTTGTGCAAGCTGGTTTCCCTGCATTATCTCTTTTACAAGATATGGTTGCATAAGCAAACCACCGTTTATTGCACAGTTTACGGCATTGAGCAGTTGCAATGGTGTGACGGCAATGGTTTGACCAAAGCCAATACGTGCAAGGTCGCCGTTTGTAACCGCAGTTTGCGGAACGAGAATTCCTGCCTGTTCGCCTGCAATATCTACACCTGTGGTTTTGCCAAAACCAAACTTGTTAAGATAGCTATAAAAAGTATTTTTGCCAAGCGACAATGCAATATCTGTAAAAATCGGGTTGCAACTGTTGCTTAATGCATCTGCAAGAGTCTGATTGATATGTTTGCCGTTTTTGTGACTCGTCCAGCAGGAAATTTTTTTGCCACTGTCTACCACACGATAGTTTGCATTGTTAAAAACGTGCTGATTTGAAAATGCTTTTAAATTTCCTTTTGAAAACTCCTCTATATTAGCGGCAGCAGTAACTATTTTAAAAGTTGAGCCTGGTTCGTAGATATCTGTAACCAATGTGTTTCTGCCGTTATCAAGCAAGGTTTGCAGGTCGTCACGAGGCAGATTGTTAAGGTCTATGCCAGGTGCTATACCCATTGCCAGAATTTCGCCAGAAGCAACGTCCATAACAATGCTTTTTGCACTTTTTGGCGTGTGAGTGTGCATAATCATTTGCAAAACCTGTTCTACAACAGACTGAATTGTTTCGTCTATGGTAAGCACAAGGTCAAGACCATCTATACCAGGTTGATAGATTGTTTCTTTATCTGCAAGTTCTATGCCAATCAAATCGCTTTGTGTAAGAATTTGACCGTTTATGCCTTTGAGATATTTGTTATAATATGCTTCTATACCCGTTTGACCAACGTTGTCTGACGAAACGTAGCCAATAACCTGTGACAAAAAATTGCCATAGGTATAAACACGATAAGGCTCTGACGCTATATAAACCCCTTGCAGGTTTGCCTGCCTTATTTTGTCTGCAACCTTTTCGTCAACCTGACGTTTTAACGTAACTTCTGACACGCCTTTGTTTGTTGCTTTTTTGTATACGTTTTCATAATCAAGCCCGAGCAACTGTGACAACGTATGCGAAACATGCTCTGGGTTTTTTACAGATTTTGCCCTGATATACACGGTGTATGCCGTTTTGTTTGATGCCAAAATTTTTCCATTAGTATCTAAAATTTGTCCCCTTGCCGGTATAATTGGCAAATCTCTCGTCCATTGGTCTGTGGCTTTTGCCTGCAGACTTTTTCCTTCGATTACCTGCAGACAAAACAATCTGCAAAAAAGAATAAAAAAAACAAAGGTCGATAAGCACATCAATGCAATCAACCTTTGTTTTGTCTTATATGGGGAACTTTCCATTTTTCTCCTAATTTTGGGGGAGGCAAACAATCAGCAGTTATTTAACGAAAATGCTATCTGCTTCGTAAACGTAAGCTGATGCTGGAGCATCTGCCACTGCTGATTTGTATTGCGCGTTTGCTTTGACCTCTACTTCGCTTGTTGTTGCAAACAAACTGCCGATAGATACGATTGTCAAAGTGAAAATAAGTGCAAGTGCAAGCAAAACGGCTGCATAGCTTGCAATGAGAATTTTGCTTTTTGCTGTGTAGCTTTGTTTTGTTGCAGATTTTGTTTGAACTTGTTGTGGTTCTACACGGCGAGTGATCTGCATTGTCTTCATGCTTGGCATGAGGTCTGGGTCAGAATAATTTTCGTCGTTGTGATCTTCTTCGTAAAATTCGTTATATTCGTGACCATACAATCTTTGTGCGATTTCTGATCTTGACATATAGTTTTCTACTGGGCGAACTTCCATTTTGTCTTCAAAACGGTTTTCTGCCACTTCTTCATAAGCATAGTCCACAAAATTGCGTACTGGTCTTTCTTGTGAAACTTCGTAGTCGTTAACGATTTCTCTACGTGTTGTTGTCAACATATTATTCTTCCCCCTATATAAATATTACTGAAAAAACTGTTTGCCTAAATTTTTTCGGCTATTCGCAGTTTTGCACATTCACTGCGAGAGTTTTCTTTTCTTTCATTTTCATCGGCAACAATTGGTTTGTTGTTGATGAGTTTGAGTTTTGCTTGTTTGCCACAAATGCAAACAGGCGTTTTTGGTGGACATATGCAATCTTTTTCAAGCCATTTGAATTTTTGTTTTACTATCCTGTCTTCGAGAGAGTGAAAAGTGATTACTGCTATTCTTCCACCAATGTTAATTTTGTCTGCGATTTTTTCCAAAAACTCGTCAAGTCCGTCAAGCTCACCGTTCACTTCAATTCTTATTGCTTGAAAGGTTCGTTTTGCTGGGTGACCACCCGCAAACCTCATTTTTGGTGGCATTGACTTTTCTATAACGTCAATAAGTTCGCCTGTTGTTTCGATTGGTTTCACCAACCTGTATTTGCAAATGTTAAAGGCGATTTTTTTTGCAAAATTTTCTTCGCCATAATCGCGAATTATTTTGAACAACTCTTGTTCGCTATATTCGTTTACAACTTCATATGCTGACAAGCTTTGTTCGCTGTCCATTCGCATGTCAAGTTTGCTGTCACGACTGCGATAGCTAAAACCTCTGTCGAAGTTGTCTATCTGCCAGCTTGATACGCCAAGATCCATAAGCACGCCATCAACTTTGTCAATACCAAGGTTGTTTAAAACTTCAACTGCGTTTTTAAAATCGCTTTTGACAAAAGTGATTTTGTCTTTAAACTCTGCCAGACGTTGAGATGCAAACTCTAATGCGTCGTTGTCTTTATCTATTGCAATGAGTCTTCCGCCGTCAAGCCTTTTTACTATTTCAAGGCTGTGACCACCGCCACCAAGCGTGCAATCTACGTATATACCGTTTGGTTTTATGTCAAGCCCCTCTATACACTGGGCAAGCATTATCGGTTTGTGGCTGAATTCCATTTTACACTCCAAATTTTCCAAGTCCTTCAAGCACTTCGTCGAAGTTGTCACATGAGTTATATTCGTTCCATGCTTCTTCGCTCCAGATTTCTATCCTTGTGCCTGCACCAACTGTAACAACGTTTTTGTCGATCTTTGCAAATGCCTTGAGGCTTTGTGGCAACAGGAATCTGCCTTGTTCGTCATTTTCAACTTCGCTCGCAGATGAAAACAACATGCGAATTGATCTTTGTGCAGCGATGTCTGAAATTGGCACGTTTTGCAACTTTTCGTACAAATTTTCCATCGTCTTGGAATTGAAAACAAAGAGGCAGCCGTTTGAACCTTTTGTGACAACAAATTTGTCACCAAGTTCGCTTTTGAGTTTTGCTGGTACTCTTAATCTGTTTTTAGCATCTATCTGATGCCTGTACTCACCCAAAAACATGAGACTCCTCCTATGGTGTACAAAAATTATAGCATAGCAATTGACCACTTTCAACCATTTTTGACCACTTAAAAACCAAAATAAACCACTTTTTGAAATTTTTTTGGACTCTTGAAAAATATTTTTTGAACATTTGTTTGCAAAATAATGAATAGCTGTTTAATATTGACAAATTTTAAACAATCTTACTGTTTTTCACTACAATAACTCAGCTGTTTTCAGATTAGATTTTTGAGGTTGTTTTAGTTGCTTTTTAACAAAAAAAAGAGAGAACTTTTAAGTCCTCTCTTTGCGATAAATAATTGCTTTAATATATATTAAACGTCAATCTCTGTAAGTTTGTGACCGACAAGATCGGTAGAAGTGAGATAAAACCTTGTTCCAAATTTTTCTACCACAAGGTCTGCCCTGCAATCTTTGCCATGCAGGTGACCATAAACAACTGCATCTATATCGTATTTTATGATGAGTTTTGTATATTTGCTATCTTCACGCCTTACGTTAAAAGGTGGAAAATGCATCATGCAAACAACCTTGTCGTAAGGCTGACGCATTTTTGACATTTGTTCGAAAGAAAGCTTTATTCTTTCTGCCTCGCGAAGATAAATTTTTTGGTCTTGTTCGTCGAGAGCCCCTTTGTCAGGGCAAGTCCACCCACGAGAACCACAAACAAGCAAATTTCCAAACCTGAGGCAATCGTTTTGAAGGGCAAACATACCTTCTGGAAGTGCACTGCGAACTTTGCCGATAGTGTTCCACCAATAGTCGTGATTGCCACGTAAAAGCACCTTTTTGCCTTTGAGTTTTGCTATTTTTTCAAGGTCAGGAATGGCATCGCACATACGCATTGCCCAGCTTGTGTCACCCGGTATAAGAACGACGTCGTCATCGCCCACTTTTTGTTGCCAGTCGCACTCAATTTTTTGCCAGTAGTCATCCCAGTTGCCACCAAAAATATCCATTGGTTTTGGTTCTACCGTAGACAAGTGCAAATCGCTTATTGCAAAAATTTTCATACATATACCTTATCACAAAAATGCAATTTTGACAAAATAATACCCCACCTTTTTTTAAATAAAAGCGAGGTATTTTAAACTTTTTTATATATCGTCAAAACTGGTGTTTTTTTGCCTTTTTTCTCGACATTTTTTGCAAATTTCTTCGCCGTTTTCAAGCCTGTTTTTTTCGCAAAATGGGCAAAAATCCCACTCTATAGGGTCAAAATTTGTGCTTTTTCCGCTCATTTCTAATTGACAAATTTCGCAAAAATTTTGTGCTTCAACCACGTAATTAAGGTTGCAACGAGGGCATTTTTTGTATTTCATTGGCTGGTTTCTCCTTTGTGAAATATGGTATGAAAAATGAAAAAAAAGTGTTAACCAGCAAACAAAAACGGGAGGATATTATCCTCCCCTATGTTAGTTTTTAATGTTATGCTTTAACCGAAATTGCCGTTTCCACCGTTTCTGGCATCATCTGGAAAAAGTGGCAGTTCAAAAAAGCCTTCGCAAATTTCCTGAGTAAATTCCTGACAAGGTGGGATTACTGCATAGCCGAAGGTTGGCACGATAAGGTCAACAGTAATGATAATTTTGAGAATAATTGAAATGCATGATACAACTGAAAACTGAAGCACTATTTCGTCGTTTATCGTTGACGTGCCAAGATAAAAGCCATCTGGGCAAACGGCACTCACCACAGCCTCGATTTCATAAGGCATAATTGATGGGTCTGGCAACGACATAACAACGTCGTTTCGTATAATCAAAAAACCTGTTCCACTGCCGTCAACGCCGTTTGCATCGGTATAAAACACTTCGACAGGAATTGATACGTCGCATTGAACACGACCGCATTTTGGTCTGTCTGGCAGACGGTCTACTGCCAGGTTTGTAACAATGCCAACGCTTGAAGTGCTGCGACCACTTTTGAAAGTAAGTGGCAAAACAGGGTCTGCTGGCGTTACGTTTGTGAGTGTGAGCGTAACCCCTTCTTGCGTGACTTGTTTAAGGCAGGCATCAAAAACTTTTTTAGCTTGTATGCACACCTTGTCGTTTGAATTCGCACAGTTTTCTATATTGCTTGAGAACGACATAATTCACCTCCAAACTTATACTTATTTGTATGAGAGTTTGTAGCATTTTGTGCATGATTTATTTGTTGAACAACAACGTATAACTGCAATAAAAAAGGGCTTTTGTTAAAGCCCTTTTTGTTTTGTTTAAAATAATTATTCTTCTGTGCTTTCCTGTTCACCATCTTCAAAAACAGGTGGATACAAAATTTGTTCGAACTTGGCAAGAATATCTTCTTTTCCCTTTTTTTCTTGTGAAGAAACAGGCAAAATATTGTCCATGCCCACTTTAAGAATTGCAGACAAGTGACGAAGCTGGTTTTTAACTTTGCTTTTTGCAATTTTGTCTGACTTT
>JAFVQA010000037.1 GCA_017505015.1 Clostridia bacterium | reverse complement strand
TAATCCGTTTTGCGAAAAACCCAAAAAAACAGACAGCATTTTTATGGACTGGAAAGAACTTGCCCCAACGCCATATGACAAAAACGAGGTAGACCCATATACCAAAGCGAGAATAATTTTGATGAACGGCACCGAGTTTGAAGCAGTGCAATGCGGTCACCAGACACAACGCAAAATTTGCGACAACGATTTGAGACGTGAAATGGCAATTGTGCGCAAGAGTGAGCAAATGCAACAAAAAAAACTTTCTGCCCTCAAACCAATTGACGAAAGCCAGCTTGAACACACCATTGGCTACGAGCAACTTGCAGTAGACCTGACTGCCTTTATGGCTCAACGAAGCAAAGATAAAAACGTTAAGGCGGCACTTGATTTTGCTTTGCTTGAAGACTTTGACCACCTTTATCGCTATGCCGACCTTTTAGAAAACGACAGCGATATTCATGCAGAAAAACTTGTGGGAAGATATACCGAAATTATGCCGGGCAGACCGACAATTTCGCACCACAGAGCCCCTGCCGACGAAGTCAAGTTTTCTATCAACGCCAAAAAGACAGATTTTGCAACAATGCTTGACACGCACATTATCACGGCTGCAGAACAGCAAACAATGAACTATTATATGAACCTTGGTGCTTTTTATCACAACGACTATGGCAGAAAACTCTACACCGAAATCGGCATGGTAGAAGAACAGCACGTAACGCAATATGGCAGTCTTATCGACCCAAATGCCACACCTTGCGAATGCATGCTTATCCACGAATACGTAGAGTGTTATCTTTATTATTCTATGTATGAAGATGAAACCTGCCCTCACGTGAAAGATATTTGGGCAAGATGCCTCGAACAGGAAATTGTTCACCTTCACAAAGCAAACGAACTGCTAAAAAAATATGAAAACAAAGACTGGCAAATGGTTTTGCCACAAGGCGAGTTCCCCGACCTAATCAAACTGCACAGCAATATAGACTACGTGCGAAAAGTTCTTGCAAAAACTGCAAACAACACTGCCTGCCGTGAAGGATACGTTGACGTGTGCGATTTGCCAGAAAATGCAGACTTTTTTAAATATCAAAACAAAGTCAACACAAAACGCCCAGACAACGTAATGAGCCACAAATTCATTCAGGACTATATGGACAAAAACGGAACGGACTATCGCTTTGAAGTGAAAGAAAACCCAATTCCATCACTTCGTGACAGACAAAACGACAACTATACCGTTGGTCGTGTTTGTGAAAAATAACAAATAAAAAAAGCACGGTTAATACCGTGCTTTTGTTTTTGCTTTTAATTAGTTAAAAGCGTTATACTTTAAATTTGTTATCTAAGTTCTGCCTTGATACGTCTTACGCCAGAGCTTGAAGATTGTTCTTTTGTAATAACGAATGTGCCAAGGTCACCTGTGTTTTCAGCGTGAGGACCACCACAGATTTCTTTAGAGAAGTCGCCCATTGTATAAACTTTTACAATTTCGCCATATTTGTCGCCAAACAAGCCGATTGCACCTTGTTCTTTTGCTTGTTCTACAGTCATTTCTGCACAAGAAATTGGCATTTTTGCTTGAATAGCTTCGTTAACCAAACGTTGAGCTTCGGCAACTTCTTCTTTAGTCATTGGGCGTGAGAAAGAAAAGTCAAAACGCAAACGTTCTTCTGTAATATTGCTACCTTTTTGAGCAACTTCGTCACCCAACACTTTGCGAAGAGCCGCTTGCAACAAGTGAGTTGCTGTGTGGAGTTTTGTTGTTTTTTCGCTGTGGTCAGCAAGACCACCTTTAAAGCGTTGTTCACTGCCGAGTTGTGATTTCTTTTGGTGTTCTGCAAATTTAGCCTGGAAGCCTTCGATATCTACAGTCAAGCCTTTTTCTGCAGCAAACTCTGTTGTCATTTCGATTGGGAAACCGAAAGTGTCATACAAGCGGAATGCTGTTTGACCATCAATAACTGTGCCGTTGAGTCTTGCAACAACACGTTCGAACTCTTTAATGCCTTGGTCAAGTGCTTTGCTGAATTTATCTTCTTCTTTATTGAGTTCGTCATGGATTTTTTGACGGTTGTCAACAAGTTCTGTATAAACTTCTTGATAGAAGTCTACGTAGTGCATTGCAAGTTTAACCATTTCGCCTTTTTGAATGCCGAGCTGACGCATAAAGCGAATTGCACGGCGGATAAGACGACGCAAAACGTAACCTTGGTCTACGTTTGAAGGAGTAACGCCAATTTGGTCACCCAACATAAAAGTAGCAGTACGAACGTGGTCAGCAATAATGCGCATTGCTTTTGTAACGTCGTCGCTTTCGCCATATTTTTTGCCAGACAAGTTTTCGATACATTCAATTGCACCTGCAAACACGTCTGTTTCATAAACGCTCTTGAGACCGTTGATAACGCAAACTGTACGTTCAAGACCCATACCAGTATCTACGTTCTTTTGTTTGAGTGGTTCAAAAGTGCCGTCTTCTTTTTTGTTGTATTGCATGAATACGTCGTTCCAGATTTCGAGGTATTTACCGCAATCGCATTGTGGACCACAGTTGTCGCCACAAGCTGGTTTGCCTGTATCAAAGAACATTTCTGTATCAGGACCACATGGGCCAGTTACACCGGCAGGACCCCACCAGTTGTTCTTTTTAGGAAGATAATAAATTTGTTCTGGTTTAAGACCGCAACTCATCCAGATTTGAGCTGATTCATCATCGCGAGGAGCATCTTCGTCACCTGCAAAAACAGAAACTGCAAGTCTTTCTACTGGAATGTTAAGATATTTTTCGCTTGTCAAAAATTCAAAGCTCCAAGTGATTGCTTCTTTTTTGAAATAATCTCCCAAAGACCAGTTGCCAAGCATTTCAAAGAAAGTGCAGTGAGAAGCATCACCTACTTCGTCAATGTCACCTGTGCGAACACATTTTTGAACGTCTGTCAATCTGTTGCCGGCAGGGTGTTTTTGACCAAGAAGATATGGTGTAAGTGGGTGCATACCAGCAGTTGTAAACAAAACTGTTGGGTCGTTTTCTGGAATAAGGCTGGCACTGCGAATGATTGCGTGACCTTTTTCGTTGAAGAAGTTGAGATACAAACTTCTCAACTCTTTAGAATTGATTTTTTTCATAAAACTATTCCTCTATTTATCTAATGCAAAGTTTTTTCGCATTTATTTTTCTGTTTTGAAAGTTGTGTTTGCAATTGCTATTGCCAAAAACACCAATGGCACGATAATGGCAAATTTGCTGAACACAATTGTGCGAATGCCGTGCAGATATGCATAAGCAAAAGCACCGCCTGTAATTAAAAACACTGCAAATGCATTAAGATCAAAACCCTTGTGTGGTCTGCCCGTCATCATGCCAAACAATTTTGCAAGAATGATAAACACAAGTTCTATCACTACTATTGACATGATAAAGCCAGTTATAAACATTTCGATAGAATCGAAAGTATAAGTGCTGACCATTGTTGAAAGGTTTGCCGCATTTGGCACAAAGTTTGCCAGCACTGACAAAACAACGTCCCAGCCAGTTAATTTAACACCGGGAACACTTTCGCTTGTATAAGTCAGCAAACCAAGGCTTTTAAACAAGTTTGCTTGTTGTGGCAACAAAATGAAATAAAGACCAATGAGTGCAATTAAAAACACAACGAGGTTTTTAATGCGATGTTTTTTTGTCTTTTTTTCTTTTGGTGGTTCTACAACTATTTGCTGAATAACAGGTGGCATATATTGAACCGGCATTGGTTGACCGTTAGCCATTGGATATTGAACCACAGGATATACAGGTTGTTGAACACCTTGATTTTTGTTTGTTTTTGCTTGTGCTTTAGCTTCTTTTTTTGCTTTTTTGGCATCAAGTTTTGCCTGTTTGTGCGCTTCGAGTCTTTCGCGATAACGTCTTTCTTCTTCCTGACGTTTAATAAGCTTTTTCTCTTTGCGTGACAATTTTTGGTTTTGCACGCTTGTCGCAGCAACAGTATCTGTTGCAAACGACTGCATTTGTGGCTGACCAGCAACTCCGCCCGCCAATGAAAGTGACGATGGCATTGTGCTTGTTGTAAAATCAAAACCACAGTTTGCACAATAAGGCGCACTGGCATTGTTTGACGCACTGCATTGTGGGCACAAAACTTTTGATTGTGCCTTTGGCAATTTGCTGCCACATCGTTTGCAGAAATTTGCAGAGCCCTGGTTTACTGTGTTGCATTTTGTGCATACCACAGGTGACTCGGGACTTTTGAGCTCGTATCCGCATTGATAGCAATATTTTGCTGACAATGGGTTTGCGCTTCCGCAACGGCTGCAAACGTTAAAACTGTTTTCGTTCATAAACGTCCTCCACTACTTTGCCTAAGACCTTGCTTTGCCACAAAATGCACAAAAGTCGGCGTCGGCATCGTTGTCGTATCCGCAAGAACAAGTCCAGTTGAGCTTGTAACTTGCAGGTGCATCAAACTGATATTTACAATTTGTACAGAATTTTGCGTTGGCACTGTTTTCTGCCCCGCAAACAAAACAATATTTTTTTGGAATATCCACCTTAAGGCTTGTTCCACAACGCAGGCAATAGTCGATTTCTGACGAATTTAGTGCCTGACAGTTTGGGCATATAGCCTTGCCCTGCTTGTCATCTTCGCTCACAAGCACACATTGCAAAAGTTTGACGTTGTCGCATTCTTTTGGTTTTACAACAATTGTCATTTCCTGCACTTTTGCATTTGCCAAATCAAAGAAACAATAACTGCAAAATTTTGCATTTACGTCGTTTGGATGACCGCAGTTAGGGCAGACGTGTTTTTTTACCTTGCGGTTAGTGTTAAAATTGTTAACCTCTTGCCCACAATATGGACAATATACGCTGGCAACAGGTATTTCGTTTGAGCAATGAGGACAATCGAAAGTTTCTGCCTCGACAGAACCAACGTTTCTCTTTATTTCGGCAAGTGTAGCAGAAGGAAGCCTTGCACCACATTCTGTGCAAAACTCTGACCCTGCTTTAATTTCTTTTTTGCAGTTTGGGCAAAGCACAGATGCAATTTCTTCGAAATCTGATGTGCCACAAGCAGAGCAAAAGCCTGTTGAGTTTTCGTTGAGCTCACCGCAATTCAAACACTTTTTCATTAAGATTTTCCTTACCTTATATTATAACATACATAGTTTGCCGTTAGCAACTTTGTTTGTGGCAAACCGTGTTTTTGCAATTTATTTGTTAAAGCTGTCTTTAAGGCCAACGATTTCGTTAAACACTGCTTTTTCTGGAGTGCTGAGTTTGTCTTTTACAAAATAGCCTATACGCATAAACTGGAATTTATCTTCGACCAAAGCCTGACCAGCAGCTTTTTCTACCAACGCATCTTCAAGACGCATGCTTTCTTTATCTACACGGTTGATATAGTCTGCTTCGTCATTTTTAAGACCCAAAAGTGGTTTAAAGCGACGCAAAGTAACTTTGTCGTGATTTTTTGCGTCTACCCATTGAATAACGCCTTTTACTTTAAGACCGCTTGTATCGTTGCCTGATTTGCTTGTTGGAACGTAACTGCACAAAAGTTGTTTTACGTTGCCGTTTTCGTCAAACTCAACGTCATCACACTTGATGATATATGCACCTTTAAGGCGAACCATAGCATCTTTATAAAGTCTGTGATATTTTGGTGGAGGTGAAACCATAAAGTCACTGCCGTCGATATACAATTCGTTAGAGAATGAAACTTGACGATAAGTTTTTTCTGCTTCGTTTGGATTGTTTTCGATAGTGAGCATTTCACTGCCTTCGTAGTTTGTCAAAACTACTTTGATTGGGTTTGTAACAGCCATAACACGTGCAGCGTCACGGTTGAGATGTTCTCTCACGATAGATTCAAGATATGTATGTTCAACCTCGCTGTTTGCTTTTGCAACACCAATACGTTCGCAAAAATCTTTAACTGCAGATGCAGGATAACCACGACGACGAATGCCACAGATTGTTGGCATACGAGGGTCGTCCCAGCCTTCTACTGTTTTTTCGTCTACCAAACGTTTAAGAAAACGTTTTGACATAACAGTGTCTGTAATGTTGAGTCTTGCAAACTCGATTTGTTGTGGAACGTTTTCGCATTCGCACTCACGAACAAACCAGTCGTATACAGGGCGATGGTCTTCAAACTCCAACGTGCAGATAGAGTGAGTAATACCTTCTACTGCATCTTCCAGTGGGTGAGCAAAGTCATACATTGGATAAATGCACCATTTGTCGCCTGTGTTGTGATGTTTTGCATGAAGCACACGATAAATAACAGGATCACGCATGTTCATGTTTGGACTTGCCATGTCGATTTTTGCACGCAAAACTTTTTCGCCGTCTGCAAATTCGCCGTCACGCATGCGGTAGAACAAATCAAGGTTTTCTTCTACACTGCGGTTGCGCCATGGGCTTTCAATGCCAGGTTCTGTAAGAGTGCCACGGCTTTTGCTAATTTCTTCTGCTGACATATCACAAACGAATGCTTTGCCCTTTTTAATGAGTGTAACGGCATAGTCAAACATTTTGTCAAAATAGTCGCTGGCAAACAAAAGCTGATCCCACTCGAAACCAAGCCATTTGATGTCTTCTTTAATGCTTTCTACGTATTCTTCATCTTCTTTGACAGGGTTTGTATCGTCAAAACGCAAGTTGCATTTGCCGTTGTATTTTGCTTTCATGCCAAAGTTGATGCAAAGACTTTTTGCGTGACCAATGTGAAGATATCCGTTTGGTTCTGGTGGAAAACGAGTAATAACTTCTTGTGTTTTGCCACTTGCAAGGTCTTTGTTGATAATTTCTTCGATAAAATTGTTAGCTTTGATAACTTCCATAATAAAAACCTTTATTTAACGAGGATTAACCCTCAAAATTGTCAATAATAACTTCGTCAGTTTCTGGCGGTGCTTCGTCTGGCATTGGAACAGACTGATCATCACGTTCGCCAAGGCGTTGCATTTCTCTTTCTTTTTTAGCCTGCTGATTTGCCTCGAACTGTTTTGTGAGCGCCATAGAATAACTGTCTGACTCGCGGAAACGAACGATTTCGCCAATCCAATCCATATTGATATCAAAATCGTTTCGACCATTACGGTGTTTTGCAACGTAAACTGCGGCACTTGTAGAAGGTGCGTTTTGATCTGTTTCGGCCTCTGGCTTGTAAATCATCAAAACGATATCTGCGTCTTGCTCAATTGCGCCAGATTCACGAAGATCGCTGAGTTGCGGTTTTTTGTTAACTTCGTTGCCACCAGTACGTTTAAGCTGACTGAGTGCCAAAACAGGAACTTCAAGTTCACGCGCCATAAGTTTAAGACCACGGCTGATATCAGCAACTTCTTGTTGACGGTTTTCCTGACTGCCACGTTTTTCATCACCCTTCATAAGTTGAATATAGTCGACCAAAACCATGTCAAGACCATGTTTTGATTTAAGACGACGGCACTTTGACAACATTTGGTCAACGGTGATGTTTGCCGTGTCGTCTACGTATATTTTTGCTTGTGAAAAACCTTGACTTGCTTTCCACAAACTTTGCCATTGTTGTTGTGTAAGCTTTCCCTTAAGCGCATCGCCCATTGGAACGCCCGCAACCGAACAGATTGACCTTTGTGCAAGTGATTGCGATGACATTTCCAAAGAGAAAACTGCACAGCTGTAATTTGCATTGAGAGCAGCGTGCTCAATCATATTCATTGCCAACGAAGTTTTACCCATACCAGGACGACCTGCTATAATAATGAGTTCGCCTGCATGAAAACCGTTTGTTTCTTTGTCAAGAGTTCGAAAACCTGTTGGAACGCCTTTGAGCGAATCAGGATTTTTTTGAATTTGTTCAAACTTGCCCCAAACTTCTGAAATGCTGTTGAAAAGTGGTTCAAGCTCACCCGGAGCACTTTGTGCGCTAAGCTTGTAAATTTTGCCTTCTGCAGAAGCAAGCATTTTTTCGGCATCTTCGGCAGAATAGGCTTCTTCCATAATTTCTGTTGCAGTTTTGATAAGACTGCGGTTTGTAGAATGCCTTTTTACAATTTCGAAATAATATTTCCAGTTGGCAGAAGATGGCACGATGCTGTTAACTTCTGAAAGATAGCCAATGCCACCAATTTCGTTCATTACACCAAGTCTGTCAAGCTCGTCTGCTACTGTAACGAAATCGACAGGGCTGTGTGCCTGAATGAGATTTTTCATTGCCTGCACAATTTTTTTGTGCTGTTCGATATAAAAATCTCCATCAGAAAGATTTGACAAAATTTCCATAGAAACTTCGTCTGCAAGCAAAATGCAACCCAACAAACTTTGTTCGGCCTCTCTGCTGTATGGCAACACTCTCGCATTGGCAACAGAGTTATTCGCTTTGTTTTTGCTGTTTTCTGCCATAATTCACCACTATAAAAAAGTTTATATTAGATTATAACAAAATACATATCATTTTTCAAGTTAATTTATATAACACAAATACAAAAATCACCCTAAAAATCGTAATTTTTATATATACAAATTTTTTGCATAAAAATACAAAAGCAAAAAATCGGCTGAAAAGCACTCTTTTTTTGCCGATTTTTAACTTTTTGACACTTCAAAACACACTTGTCCACACGAGTTATCCACTTATCCACAATTTTATCCACATTTTGGGCAAAATGTGTGTAATTTTATCCATTTTTTAAATTTGCGTTTTTATGCTTGACAAATTGTATCCGTTTGTGCTTTTATGTCTGCCTTTGTTTTTGTTTCGCCCCTTTGTCTTGCCCCAACAACCACAATTTTGTCTGTTTTTGCATATACGTCTTTTCGCAAAAGCTTTTGCCACACTGTTTTTCCGTTTTTTGTAGCAATGATATATGAAACGCTCTCAACACCATCACTGCCGTTTTGCAAACAAAAACTTTCGTCAACATAAAAAACTTTGTCGCTATATTCGCCATTTTCGTCAACCAACGTTTTTTGCTCTGCCTTGGTTTGTTTTGTAACTACAGATTTGGTGTAAAAATCAAACTCGTTTTCAACACCGTATATCCACACCTTTGCAGTATTGCCATCGCATTTTGTTTTGATATAAATTTTTTCATTTGTGTCGTTTACAAAAACAAGGTCTGCACCGTTGTCGTTAACCATAGCGTCAAGACTTGGGCTGACGTAGTTGCTTTTTAACGTGTGTCTGTGCCATTCGCTCACAGGCAGACCAGACAACAAAATGGCATTATAAAGCGTGGTAGAAGCCTGACATACCCCACCGCCAATGCCATCAACGTATTTTCCGTTTAAAATGACTTTTGCACTTTTGTATCCGTTTTCTTCTGTTCTTTTGCCTACTACCTGATTGAACGAAACCTTCTGTCCCGCCTCTACAACCATTCCATTAAACTTTGACAGTGCCAATGCAATATTATCTTTTCTGTTTTGATTGCTGTTTGCACAGTTAGTTTCAAAAGTTGCTTTTAGTTTTGTTTTTGCAACGTTGCTTTCCTGCGAAACTGCGGTTAGTTGCTTTGTTGGTACAGTTATTGAAAAATTATTTGTTTTTTCAAGCTTTTCAAGCACCATTCTGCACAGTTTTTGTTTGTCAACGCAAATGCCGTTTTTTTCCTTTGTTATTTCAAATGGGTTGTCGTTATTTGGATTAAAAACAATTGTGCTGTCTGTTTGAGTTTTACACGCAAATCTGCACACGTCGTCAATCACTTCGCCTATGCCAACAAGCACGTATTGCGTTGCAACACACTCGTCAAAACCCATTTGCAACACTTGTTTTGCAATTTTTGCTTTGGCTAGGCAATCATCAAAAAAACCTCGCCTTTGCAACGCACTGTTCGTTTTAAAATTTTTGTCAAAAACTACTTTGCTCTGGTCATAAACAAAAGTTTTTTCGTCACAACAAAAAGTTATTTTAACGTGGTTTTGTTTTGCCTCAACTTTTTTTGGCAAAAAACAAACGGTGCTCACAAGGAACACCGTTAAAATTGCAATATAAAAAAGTTTAAACTTCAATTTTCAACTCCTGATAACCAGCAGGTGAAAGAACCATGTATTTTGGCCTGTTGTCTTCTGCCGGTTCACGATGGAAATCACTGCCACCAGTTTTAAACAAGCCATATTTGTCAGCTAACCTGCCGTATTTTTCCTTGTCTTCGTTAGTATGAGAAAAATAATCAGATTCAATACCGGCAAGACCAGCCTGCTTCAATTGTGAAACAAACGCGTCTGCCTCGCTGAAAGAAAGATCAAGGCTATATGGGTGAGCCAAAACAGCTTTTCCCCCAAACTTGTTGATAAGTTTTACACCTTCTTCCGGAGATATGCGTTCTTCTCTCACGTAGGCTTTTTTGCCAAAGCCAATATATTCATCGAAAGCGTGGTTTACAGAGTTGCAATAACCTTTTTGCACCATCACTTTTGCAATGTGGCTTCGGCCCGTTGTCGTGCCTGTTGCAAAAACCTTTACTTCGTCCATAGTTATTTTAACGCCAAGGTTATTGAGTTTTGCAAGCATTTTGTTGTTGCGAATTTCTCTCAGTTCACGCAGACGCTTTAGTTCTTTTACAAAACCTTTGTTCCGATAGTCTACGTTATAACCAAGAATGTGAACTTCTCTGTCGCCCATTGTAGAAAGTTCCACACCAGAAAGTACCTGCAAACCTATTTTTTTTCCATATTCTTTTGCCAAAGCAACACCATCAACAGTGTCATGGTCAGTAAGAGCAACAACGTCCAGTCCCAACCCCTTTTGGCGGTCGAGCACATATTCAACAGAAAAGTCTCCGTCACTTATATTGCTGTGCAAATGCAGGTCGCATTTTGGCAAAAAATCTTTCATAAAAAAATTATAAAGCAAAAATTGCCGTTTGGCAAACGTATAACCAAATTGACAAAACAATTTAACAAATTTTATGCAAGAAAATGCTTTGTTTTTTTAAAAAGGTCTTTATTTATCCTTTGGCTCGTGTTATAATGTTTTATAGTTATGGTATAAATTTATGGAGGTAACACAATGCAAATATCTCATGAAGTAGAAAATATGATTTGTGTAAAAAAAGGCTGTGACCATGGTCCTGCTCCTATCCCAGAAGAAGGCAGATGGGTCGCAGTCAAAGAAATCAAAGACGTAAGCGGTGTTTCACACGGTGTTGGCAGATGCGCGCCACAACAAGGTGCATGCAAACTCACACTCAACGTTAAAGACGGCATTATTGAAGAAGCTCTCGTTGAAACAATCGGTTGCTCTGGCATGACACACAGTGCCGCTATGGCTGGCGAAATTTTGCCAGGCAAAACTTTGTTGGAAGCACTCAATACAGACCTGGTTTGCGACGCAATCAACTGTGCTATGAGAGAACTTTTCCTTCAAATCGTTTACGGCAGAACACAATCTGCTTTTTCTGAAGACGGTTTGCCAATCGGCGCTGGTCTTGAAGACCTTGGCAAAGGCTTGCGTTCACAAGTAGGCACAATCTACTCTACACAAGCAAAAGGTGTTAGATACCTTGAAATGGCCGAAGGTTATATCACAAAACTCGCTTTGGATGAAAACGGCGAAGTTATCGGTTATGAAAACGTTCAACTCGGCAAAATGATGGAATTCATCACTAACGGAATGAATGCAGACGAAGCTCTTAAAAAAGCAACTTCTAAATACGGTCGTTTTGATGGTGCTGCAAGCTACATCAACCCAAGACAAAAATAAGGAGGTATTGAATAATGGCTATCAGATTTGAAGGTTATGAAAGAAGAATAGATAAAATCAATGCCTGCTTGGCAGAATATGGCATTGCATCTTTGGAAGAAGCAAGACAAATTTGTCTTGACAAAGGCGTAAACGCAGAAGAAATCGTTAAAGGCATTCAACCAATCGCGTTTGAAAACGCTGTTTGGGCTTATACACTCGGTTGTGCAATCGCAATCAAAAAAGGCATTACAAGTGCACCAGAAGTAGCTGAAACAATCGGTATCGGTTTGCAAGCATTCTGCATTCCTGGTTCTGTTGCAGACCAACGTAAAGTAGGCCTTGGCCACGGCAACCTTGGTGGCATGCTTCTTCGCGACGAAACAAAATGCTTTGCATTCCTTGCTGGTCACGAAAGCTTTGCTGCAGCAGAAGGCGCTATCGGCATTGCACGCACTGCAAACAAAGTAAGAAAAACTCCTTTGCAAGTTATCCTCAACGGTCTTGGCAAAGACGCTGCATACATCATCAGCCGTATCAATGGTTTTACATACGTAGAAACAAAATACGACTATTTTACTGGCGAACTCAACGTTGTTCGCGAAGTTGCTTTCTCTGACGGTGAAAGAGCAAAAGTAAGATGCTATGGTTCTGATGACGTAAACGAAGGTGTTGCAATCATGCGCAAAGAAGCTGTTGACGTTTCTATCACAGGCAACTCAACAAACCCAACTCGTTTCCAACACCCAGTTGCTGGCACATATAAAAAATGGGCTATCGAAAATGGCAAAAAATATTTCTCAGTTGCAAGCGGTGGCGGCACAGGCCGTACACTCCACCCAGACAACATGGCAGCAGGTCCTGCAAGCTATGGCATGACAGATACAATGGGTCGTATGCACTCTGACGCACAATTTGCCGGTTCTTCATCAGTTCCTGCTCACGTAGAAATGATGGGCTTGATCGGCATGGGCAACAACCCTATGGTTGGCGCAACAGTTGCATTGGCAGTTGCTGTTTCTACTGCTAAGTAATTTTGTTATACAAAGTTAAACAAAAACTAAAGACACAGTCGTTTGGCTGTGTCTTTTTTGTTTTGATTTTTGGCAAGCTATTGAAAACAATTTTAAACGTGGTATAATAAAACGTTATAACAAACAAGGAGAGTTTATGACTGCAAAAGATTTTGACTATATTATAGAACTTAAAAACAAATGGATACAAATGGCACAAATGGTTGACGAAAAGTCTTTTAACCTTGCTTTGTTTGAATATCTTGCAAAAGAAACGGCACTCGTTTTGCAAAAGCACACAATTTCAAACGACATACCTTTTGAAGTTGTTTGTTTGTTGCTCGCCATTAAAGACTACGTTTACACCCCTGCTTTTGACAGCAACACAAAAGCTGCCAACGAAGTGGCATATACCCTGTGCGACATAGATGCAGAATTTGGCATTTATGCCGACTCAATCACTGACGAACCATTTTTGGCAATTGACCTTGAAGACGCTTCGTTTGACTTGTTCCTTAGTGACTTTAGCCTTGCCCCACTGGTTGAATATTTTGAAAAATAAAACAATAACGTTAAAAAAAGCATACAAAAAGGCTACTCGATTGAGTAGCCTTTTTGTTTTTAAAGTTGTTGGTTAATTGTGAAAATCAACTGATTTGTGATGTACTGAAACCAATAGATGCCGAATCGCCACCACCAGAGACAAAAAACTTCATTGTAATGTTTGACGTTGCCTTAACGTCGCTTTCAAGCAAATCATACACTATAGTTTGCTTTTCACCAGTAGTTGGACCGCCTCGCACACTGAAAACATCTCCGTTTGGTGGGTTGAATACACTGAATCTCATTCCTTCGCGAACAGTACACTCAACAGTAAAACGAATATATCCATTGTCAAGTTTTTGTGCTTTTACACTGTGTATTTCAAACGTTTCCATATTTGTTTGCGTGTTACTTCTATATTGAATATTTTGAGCATCGCCAACAGGTTTTCCATCAGTAAGTTTTATAGTGCTACTAGTTGTTTGTCCACCTTGTTGCTGTCCAGACTGATTAAAAATTTGTGACGTGCTGAAAGAAATAAACGCATGATCATCATCCCTTGAAGCATAAAAACTCATTGTAATGCTTGATACTGACTTAACGTCACTTTCAAGCAAATCATACACTATAGTTTGCTTTTCACCAGTAGTAGGACCACCTGTCAACAAGAAAACGTCTCCTTTTGGTGGGTTAAACACGCCGAATCTCATCTTTTCACGAACTGTACATTCAACAGTAAAGCGAATATATCCGTTATCGAGTTTTTGCGCTTTAACACTATGTATTTCAAATATTTCTATATTTGTTTGATTGTTGCTTCCATATTTAATATTTTGAGCTTCATTAACAGGCTTTCCATCAGTAATATACTCTCCTTTTGGAACACTTTGACCAGCCTGTTCGATATAACCCTTGTGGTTTGTCATTGCAAGCAGTGGCACGTTTGGCTCAAAAACACCAAAGTTGTGATATGCCAACAGGTTGCAAAGGTTATACTGATAATTTGCAGCCCAGTCAGTACCATCGGCACCATCGGCAATCAAAGCAGTTGCATATGCCTGTTGAGCATCACAAAAAGCCTGACTCCTGCTTTTGCCCTGGTTGAGTGCTTTTAAATAATTGTAATAGAAATAATAGAAATTGCTGTTTTTCATTTCATCCACAGTGGCTCTGTTGTTTTCACCATTGCCTGACAGAGTTGTGGTTGTAGAAAACATGCCGACACACTTGCCGTTGAGGGCAGTTGTTGTGAGATTGTCAATCATGCCATAACCATTGAGGCAGCACCAGCAATCCAAAAAATAAGGGTTGCTGTCAAGCACCTGGTTGATGGTATCCATATTAACGAAAGATTCGCGAATTTCCTGACCATCAACGTAATAACATTTGTCGATGTTGTCTGGCTGACCGTGTGTGTTGATAATAAACTCTGCAATACCAGCATCGTTTTCTGTCGCAAGGTTTTCTGCAGTAAAACCACCGAGAACGTCTGTTGAAACAGGATATTGACCAACAAGATTGCCATAAAGACGATATGGCACGTCAAGCAAGTTAAACTCCTTATCCATTCTGCCAAGAAAAACACCCATATCGTCAATATGCCTTGTTGATGCGAATATTGGGTTTGAAAAGTTGACAATATCTTGTCGTTGCATGCCTGTATCCAAAGCAAACTGGTTGTATTTGTCAAAAAAGGCAGAAAACTCACCTTTGGCAAGAGGAAGGCGAGCAACCTTCCATTGTGGAACCAAATCGACAGTCCAGTTTTGTGCAAAATGGTCCATAACGTTGTAACCGTTTGAAATAACTTGTGCATCATTGCTGAAGTTGCTATAGAACAAATCTGTCAAAAATTCCCCACCCTCGTCAACCTCATTTTGCATTTGCACCTTATATTTAACTTTAAATGCAGGCACCAGATCTGAATTGCCAAATATTTGCACACCAACTATTTCGCCACCACGTTTTGAGGCATCTTCTTTCAAAGCAACATACAATTCTTTTGCCGTGCCAAAAAAAGATGCATCTGCTACCAGAACTTGCGAATCTGTAATGGTTGCCAGATAGTTGCTGACTGACTTTAGATCGTCGCTGGTCATATTGGCAGTATCCATAATGGCATAGGTATATTTTGTGCGTGCAGCAACTTCGTCGAGCATTGCCTGAGCTTCATCATCCCTGCCAACGCGTTGCAACACGGCACAAACAAAGCCAACAGGGTTGATGATTGGCATGCCATTGAGGTCATAGGCAGTTGAAACAACAAGATCACGAATGTCATTTTGAGTCAGAGTTGAGTCAATCTGTATAGCAATGGCATACAAACCAAGGGCATAAGGCATTGTCCAGCTGAGACCGCCGGTAGACCAATAGATATATTCTGAACCATCCATTGTAGCTGCAGACGTGCGACCTGAAGCAGGTACAAACACAAGATCTGGAAGAAATCCTTCACTAAGCCACTGGTCAAGCACCAGGTTGTTATAGTTGTTTTTATCGCTCATTGGCAAAAATGAAACGGCACCATATTCGCCACAGAACCAAACCATGATTCCTTCCTTTTGACACGCATCAGCCGCCGCCCTAAATTCTTCGGCATATTTTTTACTTTCATCTATGTTGTCAGAAAAGCCAACCATTCTTATCTTTTGATGGTCTGGCAGAGATTTGTTTTGCTCTATTATCTGATAAAGACACTCTGCACGTGTTCGCTGATCTGCCAGCCATGAAGCATGGCCATAAAAATAAACTTCTGCTTCTGGCGCAGTGCCAATATCTTTGCCAGCAAGCAACGAAAGCACTGCTGGGCCGTGCATGGAACTTTTTTCTGTTGAATTGTTTGTAAAATGAAAGTTTGAGCCACTGTATTGTTCGTGAAAACTTGCAGGCTGGTCAACGTAGGCAATGGTTGCGCCTTTGCCTGTAAAACCGTATTTATGAAGGATATCTACGTTCAAACCAGGGTCTTTGCCCCATTCTATCAAAGCAGCTGAATCATAGCCAGCCGGCAGTTTTGAAAAAGACGTTGCATCTGAAATTGTGAGTGAATAAGCCAAAGCAGGGTTGTTTGATAAATCAGCACTTATTTTATTGCTTCCTTTAAACCAATAAGTGCCAAAAGGTTCAACCCCGTCGACACCTTGAATGTCACCGTATTTGCGAGTGAAACCGAGTGGAGCTATTGGTTCTTTTGCAACATCTGGAGTTGGCAGACCAGCATCACCTGTGCTCGAATCGCCAGAACCAGAGTCACCAGAACCAGGTGTTGATGAACCAGAATCACCTGTTCCTGGAGTTGATGAACCAGAATCACCTGTGCCGGGGATTGACGTGCCTGAGTCACCTGTGCCTGGCTGATCGCCCGGTTGTTCCATGCCAGGTGGGTCTGATGCAGGTGGTTTTGTTGCCGGTTCGTTGCAACCAACAAAGGTTGTTGCCAGCATGACAAAAAGTAAAATTAAAGCAATTAGTTTTTTCATAAAAACCCCTTTGTTCAACAAAAACTAAAACAACTTTTTTGCCAAACAAGATATGTTGTATAAAAATTATATCACTTTGCAAAACAGTTTTCAATAGTGAAACAAATTGTTTAAAATGCAAAATAAGATTTTGCAAAACAAAAAGGCTACTCGGTTGAGTAGCCTTTTATTGTTAAACAACGTGTTTGTTATTTAAGAACTGTTGCTGCACACATGTTGAGAGTTTTTGATTCGAATGCACGATATCTTTCAACAAGGTCTTTAAGGTCTTCGATGCGACCTTTGATTTCTTCGCCCATGTCAGTTTCGGCAACAGTCATGCGCCCTTGATCAGTAACACGTTCGAACACGCGAACACGTGAGTGAATGTCTGTGCAGTTTTCGATTGCATCTGCAACGCCTGTAAATGGTTCGTGAGCGGCAAGTTCCATTCCGTGTGAGTTGAAGATGAGTGTATAGCCTGCGATACCTGTTGTTTTGTGGTATGCTTTGCAGAAGCCACCATCGATAACGAGCAATTTGCCGTCTGCTTTGATTGGGTTTTCGCCTTCAACTTCTTTTACTGGAACGTGCCCGTTGATGATGTGGCTGTGTGGACCTTCGATGCCAAAGTCACGAAGAAGTTTTTCGCACCATTCACGTTGTTGGCAAAGTTTGTAATAGCTGTTTTTCTTTTCTTTGTGCCATGCTTTGTCGTCAATGTAGATACGTTCGAAAGTTGTCATTTTGTCTTTGCCAAAGAGTGGTGACAATGCACCGCACCAGCTATACCACAACCAGTCAAGGTTCATTACGTCGCATTTGCCCAAAGTGTGTGCGTTGTAGGCATTGCGAATGCAAGATTCGCTATAATCCATAAGGCCTTTACCACGGTATACTTTGTCGCCAACAACAAAATCTGCATAGTCGCCATTTTCGTCAAGTGGAATGCAACCGTGGAAGATAAGGTTGTTGTTGTAAACTTTGTAGAGTGAGCCTTTGTTCATAAAGAAGGCAAGGTGACGTTGCAATTTTTCGCAACTGAGGAAAGCTTGTTTAAAGCCGTCGAAAATGATTTGCTCTTCTTCTGTAAGTTTGTAAGGATCTGCAGGGTCAATTGTTGGGAAGTCGTTGCTGTTGAGTTTTACAACTGTGCCATCAATTGTGAGAGTGCCGTTTTCTACGTCAAGTCTGTCAAGAATTGGCACCATGTTATATTCTGGGTGACGGTGGAGAGTTTTTCCTTCCATCTTGAACAAGATTGTGAAAATTGCTTTGTGCATTTTGCCGGCAAGCTCGTGATCTGCCTTTGATATTGTTTTGCCGTTTGTAGAAGTTTTAAAATGTGGATCATATTCCATTTTGTCTGCATAGAATGCAAGTTGACGGAGGCTGATGCCATAGCCTTTTTCCAACAAATCGGCATTGCCATATTTGAGAGAAATGCGAACAACGTCTGCAACACAGGCATCCTGACCCATGGCAGCACCCATCCACAAAACGTCGTGGTTTCCCCATTGAATGTCAATAGAATTCATTTCGCAAAGCATATCCAAAATTTTGTCTGGGCTGTCACCACGGTCATAAATGTCACCAACAATGTGCAAGTGATCTACAACCAATGCTTTGATAGCTTTTGTGAGCGAAATGATGTATGCTTCTGCTCTGCCAAGTTCAATGATTGCATCAAAAATGCCGTTGTAATATTCTTCTTTGTTGAAGTTGTGTCTGTCTACGTTGATAAGTTCGTCAATGATATATCCGCAATAGTCAGGCAACACTTTGCGCACTTTGCTGCGAGTATATTTTGATGCAACAAGTCGGCAAACGTCTGCAAGACGATAAAGGTTTGTTTTGTACCATTCGTTGAGAGCATCGCCAGATTCTTTTGCTTTTTCTTCTTCAATTACTTGTTGTGGATAATAAATGAGTGTAGCAAAACGGGCTCTTTCAGGTTCTGTAAGTGCTTTTGAAAAAAGCATATCTACCTTTTCACGGATAGCGCCTGACTGGCTGTTCATCAAATGGCAGAAAGCTTCATATTCGCCGTGAAGGTCACTTACAAAGTGTTCTGTGCCTTTTGGCAAACGAAGAATTGCTTCGAGGTTGATAATTTCAGAAGTTGCTGCCTGCACGCTTGGATATTTTTCACCAAGCAAATCCAAAAATTTTTCATTGCATGCTTTCATAACTTTCCCCTTTTTGTTAAGAAAGAGTGACAAAATGCCACTCTTTTCATTTTATATTATTTAAATTATTTCAAACTTCTTTCTTTTGGTCTAACAAAAATCAAAATGATAAGACCAAGACCTGCAAGACAAGCCACAACGATAAGTGCAGTTTTTACAAAATCGTTGAATGGGTTTGCAGTGTAAGTTGGTGTGCCTTCGATAACTTCGATAACAGTTTCTTGACTTTCAGCAACGTTGCCTGCTTTGTCGCAAGCTTCGTATACTACAACGTATTTTTTGCCAGCTTCTGTTGGTTTAAACACGCCGTCTTTAAGCAAACTGTCTTCATAACCGTCTTCACCAAATTTCAAGTTAGCGATAGGGCTGCCAGTTTTGTTGCCGTTGCTATCTGCATTATACAAAGTCCATTTTGTATAGTTGCTGTCAACGCCAGAAGCATTGTCAGTGATTGTTGCAGAAGGAATTGTATATTTTTCGTCAACAATGATTTCAACTTTTTCACTTACTTTAATTGTTGGAGCAGTTTCGTCCAAAACAAAAAGTTCCATTGGTTTTGAAACGATTTCGTTGCCAGCAACGTCTGTTGCTTTATATACGAAATACCAAGGACCAGTTTCGTTGAGTTTTACTGCATATGATGAAACGTAAGTATAGTTGCCGTTGTCACCAGGTGCTTTATAACCAACCTGAATTTTTACGTTGTTGTAAGCATCGATGCCGTCTGTGCAGTTGAAGATTGTTGCAAAATCATCTCTGTAAATGTGAGGGAATTCGAAAGTGTTGCCCTCTTTTGTTGCAACAAGATGTCCACCTATACCAGGAGCATAATAATCTTTCAATTCATCTGAATTTTTAAAGAAAGATTCAAAAGCTTCATTATTAATTTGTACGCCTTGTTCATCTACTACAGCTGTGATGTTGAGTGTGATAAGAGCTTCGTCGCTTGCATCTGTTGCATAAATTTTTGCAACAACTGCGTCAGAACCAACTTCGCCGATAGCTTGTGTTGATTTGCCGTTTACTTTTTCGCCACCGTCAACAGAAACAGCCCAGCCTGTGCCAAGCACGTCAAGACAATAATATGCAAAAGCATAGTCTTCGTTTGCAGGTGCTTTTACGTTTTGTGCTGGTTGTGCAGAAACAATTGGTTGATCGTTGTTATCTTCCATAGGGATGATAACTGGGTTTTTACGTGCACTGCCTTCGAACTTGCTGTTTGAAGAAACAAGTGACTGACCGTTGATTTCTGTAAGGCAAACAACCACGTCTTCGCCTTTACTGTCAACGCCTTCTACACCGTATGACAAGCTTGCCATGTTTTTGTAGAAAGATTTTGTAACGATATTTTCACAATCAAGAGTTGTTGTGTCAAGTTTAAATTGGCCGTTTGTCAAAGACAATTTTACGCCGCTTTCAAGTTTGCTTGATGCAATGCCACTGCTTGCATATTCTGTTTTGTTGTTTTCGTTGTCTTCAAACTTATATTGAATTTTGCCATCAACTTGTTTGAAAGAAACTTTTACCCATTTTGTATCATTGTCGGCATCTGTAAGAGTGAAATACAATTCTTCAAAATTAGTTTTGTCTGTTTTAAAAGTGATTTCAAAATTTTGTGTATACAAAACGTGTTTGTAGTTTACAGAAGCAGATTTGTTTGCTTTTTTGAAAGTAACTTTTACACCATCTGACAAACTTGAAGTGATTGATGGACTGCCACTGTCACTTGATACCAAGCTTGTGCCATAATAATATTTTGCTGTTTCTGCCGCAGAAACGTGTTTTGTTTGAACCACAGCAATGCTGAGGGCAAACATCATTACTATCGCACAGATAATGCTCAAAAATTTTTTGCTTTTCATTTTATATAGGCCCCTCCAAAGGCTAATTCTTCATATACCGTTTCATTTTACAATTTATCAAGTCTTTTGTCAATTGTTTAACCTAAACACACCACCCTTTTAACACACATATACCCTGCATTTCATAATATACAACAACCATAAACGGAGTTTTTTTAATGAACTTTTTTGTTTTTTTGACTTTAACTGCCTTTGCAGTAAGCATAGACAGCACTATTGCAGGTTTTGCCATTGGGTTGAAAAGCAAAAAAACCTGGCTTTTTGCATTTATAGTTGCTGTTGCCACCCTTTTGCTTTGCCTTTTTACCACCTGTGTGGCAATGATTGCAAAAGACGAATTTGGCCCGATAATGAAAACGACAGGCTCGCTTTTTTTGATTGCCGTTGGCTTGGTAAACTTTTTTAAAAAACAACAGGACCTGCCAAAAACGCTCACTTTTTGCGAAGGTTTGTCGCTTGGTTTTGCAGTTGGAACAGATGCCTGCATTGCAAACCTTTCCGTTTGTCTTTTGGGTCACACACAGCTTTGGATACCCTTTGTTTTTGCATTTATGCATTTTGCAACCGTGGCATTCGGGGCAAAACTTGCAAACACAAAACTGACAAACAAACTAAAACACACAAGCAAAATATCAGGCACGTTATTAATTTGCCTTGGTTTTTTTAAATTATTTGCATAAAAAAGCCCCTGCATAAGCAAGGGCTTGTTTTTTAATAATAATATTTTTCCAAATGGTCTTTAAGCTCAAATTTTTTCCATGGTTCTTTTTCTTCTGGCGGATATGCCACGAAAACCATTGAGTCTTTTGTAACTGGGTGAGTAAATTTGAGTTCGTATGCCCAAAGAGCAAGGTTGCTGCCCTTTGACAATTTGTCGCCATATTTAACGTCGCCAAACAACGGACAGTTTTGTGCAGCCATTTGCACACGAATCTGATGGCTTCGACCTGTTTGAAGGTTGATTTTAACCAAAGAAATAGGCCCGAATGTTTCAAGCATTTGATAGTTGAGTTCTGCACGTTTTGCTCCCTCTGTAATGCTTGTTGCAACGTACACCTTGTTTGTATTCTGGTTTTTCTTGAGCCAGTTTACCAAAGTGCCTTTTTCTTGTTTAAGTTTGCCATTGATAACTGCAAGATAATTTTTTTCAAGGTCATGTTCTTTAAAATCTGCACAAAGTCTTTCTGCTGCCTTTGAAGTTTTTGCAAACACCATAACGCCACCAGTTGGTCTGTCAAGACGGTGCACCAAACCAAGATAAACTTCGCCAGGTTTGTTGTCGCGCTGCTTGATCCAGCCTTTGAGCAATGTCAAAAGGTCAAGGTCGCCAGAGTCATCTGCCATTACCGGTATGTTTTGTGGTTTTACCACTACAAGAATATGATTGTCTTCGAAAAGAACGTTTACGTCGTCCATAGTAAATGTCATATTATTCTCCCTGCCACATACCGCTTGCGCCACATGGCAACACAATGCCTTCGTCTGTTGGCAAACAAACTTCATAACTGTCTATATTGCCTTTGTAATTACGCATTGTCATTTTTAAAATATTGTTGAGAACTGCAGGCTGCAAACCTGTTGTATAGCTGTTGATAAGCACAAAAAGTGGATTGTCGCTCAAAACACCAGTACAAAGCTCTACAAAATCGTAGAGGTCGTTTTCTATCTTCCAGATTTCGCCGTTTGCACCACGGCCATAGCTTGGTGGGTCAAGAATGATTGCGTCATATTTTTTGCCACGTTTGATTTCGCGCGTAACAAACTTTTTGCAATCGTCCACGATAAAGCGACTGCGTTCAAACCCAATGCCCGAAAGCGAAACGTTTTCTTTAGCACGTTCTACCATGTTTTTTGCCGCATCTACGTGGCATACGTGTGCGCCTGCAGAAAGACAGGCAACCGTTGCACCACCGGTATAGGCAAACAGGTTGAGCACGTTTATAGGTCTGTTTGCATTTTTTATGAGCTCTATCATTTTTGCCCAGTTGACAGCCTGTTCCGGAAACAAACCAGTGTGCTTAAAGCCCATTGGTTTTACCCTGAATTTAAGGTCACGCCAACCGACAATCCAGCTTTCTGGCAGTTGTTTGAGATATTCCCAATGACCACCGCCAGTTTCGCTGCGAATATATCTTGCGTTGAGTTTGTCAAATTTTGACAAATTGCTTTGTGATTTCCAGATGGCTTGTGGGTCCGGCCTTAAAAGATAAACGTCTTTCCACCTTTCAAGCTTTTCGCCGTTGCCCGTTGCCAAAATCTGATAATCTTTCCATTCGTTGTTTATTTTCATTTTTTTACTGTAAGGCAAATAAGAACTTGTTCGCCGTTGATATCCCAAGTCTTTTTGAAGTCACCCTCATCACCCTGCTTGATTTCGTCACACAAAGTGTCTGCTGCAATGTCACTTGCGCTTGATGCAAGAGCCTGTGCCGCTTTGCCACTTGCCTGATATTGCATTGTGATGTGGTCGGTAACGTCAAAACCACTTTCTTTACGCATTGTTTGAATTTTTGAAACAATTTCTCTTGCGATACCTTCGATAATGAGTTGTTCGTTAAGGTTAGTATCCAAAATAACTGTTACACCCTTGTCAAAAACAGCTTCGTAGCCTTCTTTGTTTTTAGAAGAAATGAGCAAGTCAGCTTCTGAAAGTTCTACTGTTTTGCCATCGATTTCTGTAACGAAAGGTTGACCACTGCGAACTGTGTTTACAACCAAAGTTGAGTCACATTCTGCAAGGAAAGTTTTGATTTTGCCGAGCAATGGGCCATATTTAGGGCCGATTGTTCTCATTTGAGGTTTAAGTTCATAACCTGCAAACTGGCTGAGGTCACTTGCATATTCAACGTTTTTAACGTTGAGTTCGTCTGCCAATACAGCAGCGAGTTGTTCGCTGAGTTGAGCATCGTCTTGTGACACGATATAAAGTTTTGACAAAGGTTGTCTGTTTTTAATGTTTGCAGCGTTACGTGCGCTTCTGCCAAGAACAACAACGTCCAAAAGTTTTTTCATTTGTGCTTCGAGATCTTTGTCAATCAAAGATTCGTCTGCAACCGGGAAGCTGTTGAAGTGAACTGACAACGGAGCATCTTTATTTACACTGCGAACGAGGTTTTGATAGATGTTTTCTGCAACGAAAGGAACGTATGGTGCAATGAGTTTTGACAAAGTAACCAAAACGTGGTCAAGTGTTGCATATGCAGCAATTTTGTCGTCTGTCATTTCGCTGCCCCAATATCTTTCACGGCAACGACGAACGTACCAGTTAGACAAAACGTCTGTAAATTCTTCTATCTTTCTTGCAGTTTCTGTAATTTGATATTTTTCAAGACCTTCGTCAACAAATTTGATGAGCGAGTTAAGTTCTGACAAAATCCATTTGTCCATTACAGAAAGTTTGCAATCTTTAAGGTTATATTTTGTTGGGTCGAATTTGTCGATATCTGCATACAAAACAAAGAATGCATAAGTATTCCACAAAGTGCCCATAAATTGTCTTTGAGCTTCAGAAACGGCATCGGCATAGAAACGTGATGGCAACCATGGTGCACTTGAAGTGTAGAAATACCATCTAACTGCGTCACTGCCCTGTTTGTCCAAAACAACTGCAGGGTCAACAACGTTACCTTTGTGTTTTGACATTTTTTGACCGTCTTTGTCGTTTACGTGACCCAAAACGATGCAGTTTTTAAATGGTGCTTTGTCAAAAATCAAAGTTGAAACTGCCAAAAGCGTATAGAACCAGCCACGTGTCTGGTCAACTGCTTCTGAAATGAAGTCTGCAGGGAAGTTCTTTTCAAACAGCTCTTTGTTTTCAAATGGATAGTGGAATTGTGCAAATGGCATTGAACCACTGTCGTACCAGCAGTCAATAACTTCTGGTTCACGAACAAATCTGCCACCACATTCGCAATCCCAACCGCAGTTGTCGATATATGGTCTGTGAAGTTCGATATCCCCTTCGATCTTGCAAAGTTCTTTAAGTTCTGCCTTGCTGCCAATTACGTGAATTTTGCCACACTTGTTGCATACCCAAACCGGAAGTGGTGTGCCCCAGTATCTTTCACGAGAAATACCCCAGTCGATAATGTTCTCGAGGAAGTTTGCCATACGGCCTGTGCCGATTGTTGCAGGCATCCAGTTTACGCTTGCGTTATTTTTGAGCATTTTATCTTTAACAGCTGTCATTTTGATAAACCAGCTCTTGCGTGCGTAATAGATAAGTGGCGTGTCGCATCTCCAGCAGAATGGATAGCTGTGTTCAAACAAAAGTTCTTTAAACAACAAACCTGTGTCAGCAAGTTTTTTGAGCACGAGTTTGTCGGCATCTTTAACGAAAACACCTTTCATGTCATAAACTTCGTCTGTCATTTTGCCGTCACTGCCAACAAGTTGAACAAATGGCAAATCATATTTGCGACCAACGTTTGCGTCGTCTTCACCAAATGCAGGTGCAATGTGAACGATACCAGTACCGTCTGTAAGTGTAACGTAGCCGTCACAAGTAACGATAAAGGCTTTGTCGTTTGAAACGTAGTCGAACAAAGGAACATATTTTGTATATTCGTAGTCAATACCTTTTTTAGTGTCGATTATTTCATAAGTGCCTTCTTCAAAATGAGCAGAAATAAGAGCGTCTGCCAAAATAAAATATTCGTCGCCCACTTTGATTTTTGTGTAATCTTCGTCTGGGTTCATACACAAAGCAACGTTAGAAGGCAATGTCCATGGAGTTGTTGTCCACGCAAGGAAAAATACGTTTTCTTCACCAGCAACACGGAATTTTGCGATGCAAGATTTTTCTTTAACGTCTTTATAACCTTGTGCTACTTCGTGGCTTGACAATGCTGTGCCACAACGTGGGCAATAAGGCACGATTTTGTGACCTTTGTAAAGCAAACCTTTTTCTGCAATTTGCTTAAGGCTCCACCATTCTGACTCGATATAGTTGTCTTCATAAGTAATATATGGGTTTTCCATGTCTACCCAGTAACCAAGACGGTCAGACATTTTTTCCCATTCGCTTTGATATTTCCAAACGCTTTCTTTACATTTTTTAATAAAAGGTTCGATACCATAGTTTTCAATTTCTTTTTTGCCGTCGATGCCCAAAACTTTTTCTACTTCGAGCTCAACAGGCAAACCGTGAGTATCCCAGCCTGCTTTACGCAAAACTGTGTAGCCTTTCATTTCTTTATATCTTGGAATAAGGTCCTTCATTACACGTGTCAAAACGTGACCAATGTGTGGTTTGCCGTTTGCTGTTGGCGGACCGTCATAAAAAGTAAACGCAGGTTTACCTTCTGTGTTTTCCATAGTTGTTTCAAAAATTTTGTTCTCTTTCCAGAATTTGATAACCTCTGCCTCTCTGCCGACAAAGTCCAAACCTGTTTCGACCTTTTTGTACATAGCCTAAAACTCCTTTTTACCAAAAAAGGTGCCCGTTGTTTAGACCAACAGGCACCACTAAACATATACTTTCATATACTCCCCTGTGTTAACGGTGGGGCTCCGCAACAACCTACTTTTGCAAAATTTGGGTTGTCGTGCTCATGCAGTGATGATATTTTGCCTTGTTTGCGCAATCGCACCAAACTTGCGCTCTCTGAAAAAACAAAAAACAAAAACCGTGTCTGCATTGCAAACGCATTTTTATTATATTTTTTTAATACTAAATTATTTTACAAAAATTATGCAAAATTGTAAAGCATTTGAGATTATATCTCATAGCGTTTATACACGTTGCCGTCTAAATCTTTCCATTCAAACACGCCGTCACACAAAGTCATATAGCTGTGTTTGCTGTTTTGTTTTGGGATAGACACCGAACCACAGTTGAGATAAACAATGTTTTGCATTGGCATACACGCAGGAACGTGTGTGTGACCAGTAAGCAAAATGTCTCCCATTCCAACAGGTGGCAGATTGTCGATGCCAAATTTGTGACCATGAGTTGCAAAAATCATTTTGCCTTTTTCAACCAGAATGATATATTCTGCCATTATAGGAAAGTCAAGCACCATCTGGTCAACTTCGGCATCGCAGTTGCCACGAACGCACATAATTTTGTCTTTAAGACCGTTGAGCATTTCGATAACGTCTTTTGGCATATATTCGTTTGGCAAAGCATTGCGTGGGCCGTGATAAAGCAAATCGCCAAGCAACAAAAGTTTGTCTGCCCCTTCTCTTTTGAAAGCCTCTACCAGCTTTTGGCAAAAGTGTGCAGAACCATGAATGTCAGATGCGATAACGTATTTCATAAAAAATCTCCTTGATATAAAAAATATACCACAAAACGACAGTTTTAATCAAGTTGTTTATTTTTGCACCAAAATATTAAGTTGCAAAAAATACGGTTTTGGTTTATAATACTTTTACTGTGCTAAGTGGGGAGCTAGCGGTGCCCTGAACCTGCAATCCGCTACAGCAGGACTGAATGCCGTCCGAGGCCGTGCCTTGGGAGGTTTGGAACAGATAAGGAGTGTTGATAACAAGGTCCCGTGCAACGTTGCACTGTGAACCATGTCAGGACGGGAACGTAGCAGCATTAAGCGGACCGTAGCGTGTGCCACGGGGAAACTTTGCAGTAGCCACCTGTCTGGATACCGCTCCGGAGGTTTCTGTCGACGACGGATGCACAGTTTTAATAAGCGTACCTTATTGGGTGCGCTTTTTTTATTTGCGTTACCTCCTCCGCTGCGCTGACGCGATTTGCAAAGCAAATACGCTACCCCGTCGCTTTGCTCCTCAACGGAGGTTTCTGTCGACGACGGATGCACAGTTTTAATAAGCATACTCAGCAATGGGTATGCTTTTTTTATTTCCGTTACCTCCTCCGCTGCGCTGACGGACACTTAAAAAGTGTCCAAATGTAGGCACTATATAAAGCAATATCAAAACACAACATTTTGCAATACTTAATGAATTGCTTGTTCTTTTTATTATCGACTCCCTCCGTCAGGCAGTCGCCTGCCACCTCCCTCCTCCGATGGAGGCTTTT
>JAFVQA010000036.1 GCA_017505015.1 Clostridia bacterium | reverse complement strand
TATCGCAAAAAGCCCAACAGCCAACAACGCACCAACTATTGGTGCTACGATAGGAATCCACGCATAAGCCCAGTTAGACGAACCTTTGTTTTTTATCGGCAATATGAAGTGTGCCAAACGTGGACCAAAATCGCGAGCAGGATTTATTGCATAACCAGTAAGACCTCCCAACGACATCCCAATCGATACAATCAAAGCAAACACAAAAATTTTATCCATTCCACCCGAAACACCAGTTGCGTGTCCGATTCCTTTAATTGTGAACATCAACACAAATGTTCCGATTGTTTCGCTAAGAAAATTCAAAGCAACGTTTGGCACTGATGGACGCGTAGCAAAACAACCAAGCTTTGTTCCACAATCTTCAGTTGCATCGAATTGCTTTTTGAACAAAACAAACACTAATACTGCACCGATAAACCCACCAAGCATTTCAGCTACAATGTAGTTAGGCACTACGCTCCAAGGCAAAGAACCATCGCAAGCAAGTGCAATTGCTAACGCCGGATTAAACAACGCTCCCGACGAATCGCCAAATATTATCACCGGAATAAGCACTGCCAAGCCCCAACCAAATGTTATTTGCACAGCCCCTGCTCCTTTCATTCCCGATTTATCAAGAAGCGTGTTTGCACAAACTCCACAACCTAACAATATCAACATTGCAGTTCCAATAAGTTCAGATAAAAATATAAGCATAGTAGTGTTTTTTTAGATTTTATTCTTCGCCCCAAATTTTCGCACACTTTACAGCCTTTTGCCAGTTGCGAATTTATGTTTTGCGTTTTTGTTCGTCCATTGAAGGCTTGAAGCTTGCACCAAGTTTTGCAGATTTCTTAAGCTCGGTTTGATTTTTCCAGAACTTGACAGCAAGCCCTGCCAAATATGCAGCACCCAACGCTGTGCTTTCAAGACACTTTGGACGAGCAACCGAAACATTTGTGATGTCAGCCTGAAACTGCATCAACAAATTATTTGCACTTGCCCCACCATCGACTTTCAGCGTATTGATTGAAATTTTTGAATCTGCAAACATAGCCGAAATTACATCGTTCGCCTGAAATGCAATCGATTCAAGCGTTGCACGAACAACGTGATATTTATTTACACCACGCGTAAGCCCTACAATTGTTCCTCGTGCATATTGGTCCCAATACGGAGCCCCCAAACCTGTGAACGCTGGCACAACATAACAACCATTTGTGTCCGAAACTTTTTTTGCCAAATACTCAGTATCGGCAGATTCATCAACTATCTTAAGGCTATCACGCAACCATTGTATTGCTGCACCTGCAACAAAAATTGAGCCCTCTAACGCATACGAAACTTTTCCACCAAGACCCCAAGCAATAGTTGTTACCAAACCATTTTTTGAATAGACAACTTTTTCGCCAGTGTTCATAAGCATAAAGCAACCTGTGCCATAAGTATTTTTTGCATCGCCTGCATCAAAACATGTTTGCCCGAACAACGCTGCTTGTTGGTCGCCAGCAGCACCTGCAATTTTGATTGGCGAACCAAAAAACTTTGCGTCTGTTTCGCCATAAACACAACTCGATTCCTTTACTTCTGGCAACATCGATTTAGGAATATCAAGAAGCTTCAAAATTTCATCGTCCCACTTGAGCGTTTTGATATTGAACATCATTGTGCGCGATGCGTTTGAATAGTCGGTGATATGAACTGCTCCATTTGTAAGTTTCCAAATAAGCCACGTTTCGATTGTTCCAAAGCGAAGTTTACCAGCTTTTGCAAGTTTTCTTGCACCTGCAACGTTATCTAAAATCCATTTTAATTTTGTTGCCGAAAAATACGCATCAAGAACTAAGCCTGTCTTTTTTCTAAAAGTTTCGCTCAAACCTTTTGCTTTCAAGCTATCGCAAAATTCCGATGTTCTTCTGCACTGCCAT
>JAFVQA010000035.1 GCA_017505015.1 Clostridia bacterium | reverse complement strand
GTTAACAAAAGTGATATAAACGGTGAAGAATTTTTTGAGCAGATTAACAAGGAATATGGCGATGCTGTGTCGCAGATAATTTCTGTAAGTGCAGAAACAGACTATAACCTTGACGAAATCAAACAAGCATTAAAAGGTGAAACAACTGTTTTTTGTGGTCAGTCTGCTGTTGGAAAAACGTCGTTGCTCAACAAAATTGCCGAAAAAAATCAGGCAACCGGTGGGATATCAGAAAAAAGTGGTCGAGGTAAACATACAACACGACACAACCAGATTTTTGATTTGGGTGATGAAACTTTTATTGTTGATACACCAGGTTTTTCGTTGCTTGAACTTAAAGAAATTGACTCAAGCGAATTGCATTTGTATTATACAGATATGGTAGAAATGCAAGATAAATGCAAATATCACATGTGCACGCATACAACCGAACCTGATTGTTGCGTAAAAAAAGCGCTTGAAGAAGGTAAGTTCGATAAAAACAGATATCAAAGATATCTCACTATTTTTGAAGAACTTAAAGAAGCAGAAAAAAATAAATTTTAGGAGAATACAAATGAATAACGTAATAGTTTCGCCATCAATTTTGTCAGCAGATTTTACAGAAATGAAAAGTGCTATTGCAGAAATTAAAAGCTCTGGCGCTCAATGGGTGCATTGTGACGTTATGGACGGTGTTTTTGTGCCTAACATTTCGTTTGGTCAAAAAATGGTGGGTGATATCAGAAAAATCACTGACCTTGTACTTGACGTTCACCTTATGATTGTCAACCCAGAAAAATACATAGAAGAATTTGCAAAAAACGGTGCAGATTATATTACAATTCATTATGAAGCAACAGAAAGGGTAGAAGAAGCCCTTAAACTCATTAAACAATGTGGTTGTAAAGTAGGTTTGGCTTTGAAACCTGGCACAGACGTTGCTGTTGTAGAAAAATATCTTGACCTTGTGGATATGGTTCTTCTTATGAGTGTAGAACCTGGCTTCAGTGGTCAAAAATTCAAACCTGAAACTATCGATAAAATGAAAACTTTCACTCAAATGGCAAAAGGCAAAAACATTTTGCTTCAGGGTGATGGTGGAATAAATATGGAAAATGCGGCAACTCTTGTAGAATGTGGTTGCACTTGTCTTGTTGCAGGAAATGCATTTTTCAAAGCAGAAAATAAAGCAGAAGTTGTAAAAAAACTTAAAGGTATACAATGATTGGCATAATGTTGCTCAATGGTCAACCACCAAAAAAAGTTGACCTGCCACAAAATAGTTTTGTTGTTTGTTGTGATGCTTCATATAACTGGGCAAAACCACTTGGTATAAAAATAGATTTGCTGGTGGGTGATTTTGACAGCCTTGGATACGTGCCGACTGATTGCAAAACAATAAAATATCCTGTGGAAAAAAACGAAACAGACGGTGAAATTGCCCTTAAATTGCTAAAAGACAACGGCTGTGACAAAGTGTTTGTTTATGGGGCTTTTGGAAAGCGAATGGACCATTTTTTGGGTAATTTGGCATTGCTTGGCCTTGGAAAGCAAATGGGTGTTGATGTTGTTTTAATGGGCGATGATGAAAAAATTTCGCTTGGCTGTGGGTATGTAAAGTTTGTTCCACAAAAAAAAGGAAACATTTCTTTGGTTCCTTATGGCGACTACGTGCATATAATAAATTCAAAAGGTCTTGAATATCCTTTGGAAGATCTTGTGTTGACAAAAACCGATACAAGAGGAATTTCTAATTTGTCTTTTGCAGATGAAGTAGAATTTTTTGTTAAAGAAGGTCAGGTGCTTATTTTAGAAACGTGGAGGCCAGAATGAAAAAAATTGTGTGCATAAACCCACCAAAATTTGTAAAGGTAGTTTTAAAACTGTTTTTTTCACGTAAGATAGCAAAATAAAACTCTTTGGCAAAAGCCAAAGAGTTTTTTGTTTTTTATATAATTGCCAAAACCAAAGCCGTTGCAAGAATGCTTCCAACTGCAGTAACGATAAGGCGTTTTTGTGTGAGTGCCAAAAGGATTGCTACCAAAGCACCTGTAATTGAAGCAATGGTGTTTGATGTTGCAAAAAATATTGCTGGAAAAATCATTGCACCCAAAACAGAATAAGGTATGTAATTGAGAAAAGAGTTTAAAAATTGCGATTTAATCTTTCCTTTTGGCAACAAAAATGGTATCACCCTTGGCAAAAATGAAGCGATGCAAATGAGTGCAAGGGCAAGAATGATATAAGTGACGTTATTCATTTTTTGCCTCCTGTTTTTCTGCACTTTCATCTTGTTTGATTGGGAACAACCATGCGCCAATAGCGGCTGCAATAACCGTAGGAACGATGATATTTATTCCTGATGGCAAACTTGCAAACACGGGAACAAACCAGAACAAACAAGAAATTGCAACTGCAATAAATGCAATGAGGGCAACTGCTTTGTCTTTTTTTACAGATGGCAAAAGCAAACCACAAAACATAGCATAAATTGTTATTGACAATGCTTCTTGAATGATTGGAGGCATAATTTGCATCAACACAGCACCAATAAGAGTTCCAACAACCCAACCTGTATAAGAAGTAAGCATCAAGCCTGCAAAAAAGCCAAAAGACAATCTGCCGTGATACAATGATGCTACCGAAAAGTTTTCATCCGTCATACCAAAAGCAATAAACATTCGTTTGCCAAAAGACATTTTTTCTGTAATGCGATTGTTCATAGAAAGTGACATTACCAGATATCTTGCATTGATAACAAGGTTTACCAAAAAGATAGAAACAAGACTTGCCGCCTGAATCATCATTTGTATGCCTGCCATTTGACCTGCACCGGTAAAAGACAACATAGACATTATTGTTGGCACTATAAAG
>JAFVQA010000003.1 GCA_017505015.1 Clostridia bacterium | reverse complement strand
TGGGTGATACTCATTGTGGCGGTGTTTTGCCGTTTGCTTTGGGGCAGTGCCTTTCCAAGTATCAAAATTGGTTATCGCCTTTTTAACATTCAAAGTGGAGACAACTTCAGCCAAATGCTCTTTGCCGGCATGAGGTTTTTTCTTGCCGGCATTTTAACAATTATTTTTGGCAGTTTTATGCACAAAAAAGTGTTGTTGCCAAAAAAATCTTCGTGGTCAAAAATTGCAGTGCTGGCATTTTTTCAAACTGCACTGCAATACACTTTTTTCTATTCGGGTCTTGCAAACACAACAGGCGTTAAGTCGTCTATCATAACTGCAAGTGGCGTGTTTTTTACAATTTTGTTTTCTGCCCTGATTTTCAGGCACGAAAAACTTACTCTTCGCAAAATTTTGGGTTGTGTTGTTGGTTTTGCCGGCATTTTGGTCATTAACCTTGGTGGCGGTGGTTTTGACATGAATTTGTCACTCAATGGTGAAGGTTTTATTTTGGTGTCTGCATTGTCATCTGCCATTGCGGCAGGTTTTGTAAAAAGTTTTTCTAAAAAAGAAAACACAGTTATGTTGTGTGGCTGGCAGTTTGCGTGTGGTGGTCTTGTGCTCATGATTGTGGGCGCATCTTTGGGTGGCAAAATCACACAAGTGTCGTTTGAAGGGGTTGCAATGCTGTTTTATCTGGCATTTATTTCGTCAGCAGCATTTTCGCTGTGGAGCACTTTGCTCAAACACAACCCTGTGTCTAAAATAAGCGTATATGGCTTTTTGAACCCTGTGTTTGGCGTTCTTTTGTCTGCATGGCTTTTGAACGAAGCCGACACTCTCGACCTGCCACGAACTTTGGTTGCATTGTTGTTTGTTGTTGTGGGCGTGCTTATTATCAACTTGCACGTCAACTTTAAAAACAAAAAGACAAAGATTAAAGAAAACAAATAAACGTTTGATTACAAAACACTTTTGCATTTGCAAAGGTGTTTTTTTATTGCAAAAAGTGGTTTAAAATCTGTCAAAAATGAAATAATTTGTTCATAAAATTTTTTTTGAATTTATTTGTTTTTGAATATTGTTTTTGATTGCAAATTGTGCTATATTTTATTTACTGAATTTTGATTTAAAAAGGAGATTTATATCATGGCTAACAAATACGCTGGCACTAAAACAGAAAAAAACTTGTGGGAAGCTTTTTCAGGTGAATCACAAGCACGCAACAAATACACTTATTTTGCTTCTGTTGCTAAAAAAGCTGGTTATGAACAAATTGCTGCACTCTTTTTGAAAACAGCAGACAACGAAAAAGAACACGCTAAACTTTGGTTTAAAGAACTTGGCGAACTTGGCGATACTGCTCAAAACCTTTTGCACGCAGCAGAAGGCGAAAACCAAGAATGGACAGATATGTATGACCGCATGGCTAAAGAAGCAGACGAAGAAGGTTTTCATGAACTTGCAGAAAAATTCCGTGGCGTAGCTGCTATCGAAAAACACCACGAAGAAAGATATCGTGCACTTCTTAAAAACGTAGAAACTAAAGCAGTGTTTGAAAAAGCAGGTATCGTAACTTGGGAATGCCGCAACTGTGGTCACCTTGTTATTGGTGTTGCTGCACCAGAACTTTGCCCAGTTTGCTACCACAAACAAAGCTATTTTGAAGTTAGAGCAGAAAACTATTAAGGCACACACTTAAAAAGTGTGCAATAGCAGACTTTTCCGCAAGCATCACAAAAGAACGAACTTTTGTGGCGATGATTGATGTATTATCAAAAAACTAATAAAAGGTACGGTTTTGCCGTACCTTTTTTGTTTGTTTTTTTGATGAAACGAATTGCATTGGTATCTTTATTTTATCAACTGTTTTTTGTAACCGAGCCTTGTTTAAAAATCAATGTTAAAAAACTAGTTGGTGCTAAAAAGTTTTCTTTTTTAAATATGCAGGGTTTTCAGCTATACTGTTGCACACTTTTTAAGTGCGACCACCACCTATAACAGATAGTTTTGCCCATGTCAAAGGGCCAATTATTCCGTCTGGCGCAAGGCCGTTTTCTTGTTGAAAGGCTTTTGTTGCCTGTTGTGTGTTTGGTCCAAAAATGCCGTCAACGTCGTCTGCAAGATAAAGTTTGCTTGTAAGTTTTTGCTGAGCATATCTCACGTATACGCCAGTTGACCCACGTTTGAGCAAAGGCAAAGGTCGTTGCATAAGCAACGTCCACCAGGTGTTTTGCCCAACAATGCCGTCAACAAGCAAATTGTTTTGTCGCTGAAATTTTTGCACGGCAGTTTGTGTGTTTGCTCCAAAAACACCGTCGACGTCAAGAGTTTCGCCATAAAGGTTGAGATAACATTGCAAAAACTGCACTTGTTTGCCACGGTCACCACGCCTTGTCGTTGGCAGACGCGTATAACTTATTTCTGGTGTATAGTCTACGTCAAACTCGTTGCAAACGCCAATGCAACCACCGTTGCCACACTGCTTTTGAAAGTCAGGGTCAATCATTAGCTTTGCTTCTTCAAAATTTGTCATAAAACCACACTCTGCAAGCACGGCAGGGCAGTTTACAGACGAAAGCATGCCTATGTTGGACAATCTGCCTATGCCAAGGTTTCGCCTGTCTGTGGCTTGACTAAGCCCTGCAGTCACGTCATATGCAAGCAGTCTGCTCTGCGAAAGATATCTGCTTTCGGCACCATAAAAAACCTGTTGACCAAAAGTGTTGTTAAAAGTGTTGCCATTGCCAATGGCATTGTAGGCGTATGTCACAACACATGTTGGTCGCCGTCTGTTGGTGCGTGTTACTCGTGCAGAGATTGAAAGGTCCTGCAACTCTGGCTTTACGTCAAAAACGTTAAACCCTGTGCGCAGACATGCAATCAAAAAATAATATTTTGCAGGCCTGTTAAACTCGTTTTCATAAAAACTCTGGTCTATGTAGGGCATTGTTGGCGTGCGCTTGCCAACAGTGGGTGGGTTTTGCCCATGTTCGTCGTTTGCTGCTATCAAAAAACTGTTTGCGTTAGCCATAAAATCTCCTTTTTTGCTGTTTTAATATACGCATTTTGCAAAAAAAGAGTTACATAAAAACAGCCACCCAAAAGGGTGGCAATTTTTTGTTTTATTCAGCTGGTTTTTCAAAATTGAAATCGCCATTCATCAGTTTGTCAAGGGTTGGAGTTGTTGTTTCGTTAAGAACGGTATTTTCAATTTTTACAAGTGGAAATTCACTTCCACCACGAATACTTTCCTGAATTGAAATTCTCCAAGAATTGTCGTAAATATAATTCATCGCTTTTAAAGCCACGTCATTTTCGCTAGGCGAAGTATTCCAGTTGTCAATAACAAAAGATATATCGGCTAAAATAGAAATTTCATATTCAGCATAAAAAGCCTTAACGTTGTTTTTGTTGCTGTTTGGTGACAAAACAAGGTGTTTGTGGTCTGGCAAAACAGAGTTTTCTGTGTCACTATTTACAAAAGAAAGACCTTTTACCGTATACGTTATTATTTCTTTTTTATCACCAATTTCTTCGCTTGTCGTTGTTTCTAAATAAAATGGCAAAAAACCAACTGGCTCAACATTGTTTTTCAGCTTGAACAGTTGCAAAAATTTGTCATATTCATTTTCTTCAAGTTGAAAGTCTGGAATGTGGTATGCGGCATAACTCCGAGGACAGCCAGTTCTATTAGCAAAACAAATGTTAAGTGCTTCTATATATGCAAGTGCGTCGCCAGAAGATTCTTTTTGCATCAAATTGTTATAATACTTTTCTTCAATAGAATAAAAAATGTCATAACTAACAGTATCTTTTTGGGGCGCATAATAACCTGTTACAAAGATGTGAATAAAATAATTATAATAATCACTATCACGGATATAATCTGACACTTCAGACCAGTCTGATGAAGATTTTGAAATAAAACGTATATATTCTATTTTTTTATTAGAAAGTTCATCATAAAATCCATATACATCATCTTCCAATTTTTCTTGAAGATTGTCTATCAGCTCATTATATGCTTTTTCTACTTGTCGGTTATAACTTGCTTGGGCAGAGCAACCGGCAAGCAGGGTGCTTGTCAACAAAATTAAAATTAGTGCAACAATGGCAAAAAGCCTTGCTTTGTGTGTATAACTGTGTTTCATAAACCCCCCTTGGTTTAAATATGGCTTAATTATAGCGGGGGGTGTATGTCAATAGACATAGTTAAATTTTGGCTTTTTTGCAAAAAAATTGTGCAAAATTGTGTGTATTTTGTGCTGTTGACAAAATAACAAAAGCGAGTTTTGACGACCAACAATGCAACAAACACCCACGGTTTAAAAAAATTGACGATATAACAGTTGTCAAACTTAAGTTTTAAAGCACCCACAAAGGGTGCTTTTTTGTTTGCATATTGAAATTTGTTTTGCATTGTGTTATAACTTAATTGTAAAAAAATTCTGTATTAAATATGGTTGATAAAATAATCAAAAAGGCTTCCCCTTTGAGAGGGGAAGCTCCTGCGATAGCAGGTGATGAGGTTGAATATATAAAAAGGTCAAACCTCATCCGTCGTTTATGTAAACGACACCTTCTCCTTGTTCAAAAGGAGAAGGCTTTAAAAGAAAATATCTTTTAAAAGTCAACCATTCAATAAGTTAGAAGCAAAAAAAGGAAAAAGTGGTTATGAAAAGCATTAAAGATTGTTTTGTGTTAAACAATGGTGTCAGGTTGCCTTGCGTTGGTTTTGGCACGTATAAGGCAGAAGAAGGGCAAAACACAGTTGACGCAATAGTTTGTGCCTTGCAAAACGGTTATCGCCACATTGACACTGCAACTTTTTATAAAAACGAAGTTAGCGTTGGCAAGGCGATAAGGCAAAGTGGCATTGACAGAAAAGAAATTTTTGTTACTACCAAGTTGTGGACAAACGAACGTGGTTATCGTCAGGCAAAACAAGCTTTGGAAGAAAGTTTAAACAGACTTGAACTTGACTATATCGACATGCAGTTGATACACTGGCCTGCATCACCAAACAAGCAGGACGACTGGATTATAGTAAACCTTGCAACATGGCAGGCAATGCAGGAAGGGGTTGAACAAGGCAAAATTCGTGCTATTGGTACCTCTAACTTTATGAAGCATCATTTGCAGGCGTTGGTTAAAAGCGACGTTATACCTGCTGTCAACCAGATAGAATATCACCCTGGTCACAATCAAAGCGAAACTGTGGAGTTTTGCAAAAAATATGGCGTGCTTATTCAGGCGTGGAGCCCTATGGCTCGTGGCAGGCTAAACGACCACCCATTGCTCAACGACATTGCAAAAAAACACAACGTGAGCGTGCAACAGGTTTGTTTGCGCTGGTGTTTGCAAAACGGGGTCAACCCATTGCCAAAATCTGTTACGCCAAGTCGCATAAAACAAAACGCAGACCTTTTCAGTTTTGTTTTGAGCGATGACGAAATGACTGCAATCAATAATATGCCACCTTGTGCCGCAGGTGGTCGCCACCCAGACGAAGTAGACTTTTAGACACACACTTACAAAGTGTGCAAATGTTGGCTCTGTATGGAGTTAATTTGTAAAACAAAACTTTTTTGGTGCTGATAAATTGCAGAGGCAAACTGCCACGAGTAAAATATTTGTTAACAATATTGAGCAAGTGAATATATGTTAACCAAACTAATACGAGTAAAAAGTGTGCAAATGTAGGCTCTGTATGTATTTGACAGTTGAAAACAAACAAAAAAAGACGGAAAAATTTTCCGTCTTTTTTTAAAACTGGCACAATACTATTGAACAATAATTTTTTTGATGTATTTTAAAGATGAAATTTTAAATGCGTATTTAAATTTATTGGGAGGTAGTATATAATATGGGTGTATTCAGCAGTTTGTATAATGTTTTTAGCAATTTGTTTTCTGTGTATGACGACAATGCATGGTTTCAAAGAAAAAACGTTTCAAAACTGGATTTAGAAGTTTGCAATGGCGAGGCACGAGACGATTTGTCTACACGAACGTGCTGGAAATGTGTTGCATTAAACAGAACAATTTTTCAAAAAAGAAAAATGCCAAATTTTTTTCATAAAAACTGCAAGTGTTGGCATGATTTTTTAAGAAATGTGGAAATCAGTTCGATTTTTCCTATGGAAAAAATAACAAAGTACTTATTTTTTGATAAAGATAAAAAAGCAATGATGAGGTCTATGGGGTATATTCCTGATGATGCAGAGGTGATATATAAATATATTGACAGTTATGTAAAGGAAAAATTTGTTTCTGGAGATTTCGAATTGCAAGTGTTAAATAAACATGGTCAACACATTACAATGAGATTTCTGCTTGATGGGGCAAGAGATCACATAAATGAAAAATTTGCTTGCCATATTGGCTGTGTAGTATGGCCAAATGTGCAAATAAGAATCGCCACCCCACTTTTGCAAGATTAGGAGAGAAATATGAGATTTTTAGACAAAGTAAGATTAATTTCTGATAAATATGAAAAAGAAGGAGCAAAAAAAGGCGACCTTGGCAACATTTTAGAACCAGAAATAAGGTGGGGAACATATTACGTAGTATTCAGTGATGAAAAGGGCAGAGATTATGCCGAGATTTGTGCAGATGTATTTGATTTGGAGTTTGTTTATGATGCTGGTGTCACAGACGAAGAGTTGCTTAAAGCATTGCCAAAACAAGACCCAAACTGGTGGTG
>JAFVQA010000034.1 GCA_017505015.1 Clostridia bacterium | reverse complement strand
TTCAACAAGTGACATTGGAACTTGAAAATCACCAACTCTTTCTTTTGAATGAGCGTCCGAATTGACAATGAGTTTTGGCCCGATATTTACAATTTCCATAACTTCTTCGTCCGTCATGCTTATACGTTTGCCGTTGAGTTCAAGAATAACACCATAGTCTTTTGCTGCCTGTGCAACCTGCTTTACGTCCGTTTTTACGCCGTAGTTAAGGTGCGTGATAACGTCGATTCTGCCTGACTTTATGGCCTTTATATAAGCATCGGTATATTTTTGCAAATATTTTTTGCTGTAGCCAAATTTGTTTCGCCACATAGAGCCGATTACGTAAGTGAAAGTCTCTTTAACGTTTTTTGCCCATATAAATTTGTGATAACCCGCAAGAATAACGTCAAAATAGTCATCTTCTTCTTTTCGCATATCAATGCTGCCGTCAAACGAACGCAAGTTTGCCTCGATGCCAAACAACACCCTTACCTCCGGGTTTTGTTCTTGTGCAAGGTCAATTTGTCTGCGCATTTCTGCAATTTCTTTTCGGCGCATGCCAAAAGCAATGTGGCCAAGACCATGGTCTGTTATCGCCACTTCTTTGAGTCCTGCGTTTTTTGCAGCAACCACGTTGTCTATAATCTTGTCTTTGCCGTGGCTAAAAACCGTGTGTGTATGATAATCGCCTAAAATCATCTGTACTCCCTAAAAAAACCACTTCTGGCTCCAACGTTATGCCAAAAGTCTGTTTGCACCTTTGCCTTATGATGCCCATCAATTGTATCACTTGTTTGCTTGTTGCGCCACCATTGTTTACAACAAAACCTGCATGTTTGCAAGAAATTTGTGCATCACCCACACAAAAACCCTTTAAACCAAGTTTGTCGATATAATATCCTGCCGAAACCCCGTTGCACTTTTTAAAAACGCACCCCGCACTTTTTTTGTCTAACGGTTGAGTTGCTTTTTTGTAAGCCAAAATTTCACGCCACCTTTTTTCAATCCGGCACACGTCTGTTTTTTGCAAATCAAACTGAACCCATGTAATGACAAAATCATTATGCTTAAAAATGCTGTCACGATAGCCAAAGGCAATGTCTTGTTTGCAAAACTCTTTCATTGTCATTCCGTCTGTTGCCCACACCTTTTGAACAACGTCTTGCATGCTTTTGCCAAAACAACCTGCGTTTGAACAAACAGCACCACCAACAGTAGCAGGCAAAGTTGCCAAAAATTCAACCCCACCCAAGCCGTGTTGTTTTGCAACGTTAAACACCTTTTTGCCACTTGCACCTGCCTGGGCAAAAAGGCTTGCGCCCTGCACGACAACGTGTGAAAAATTTTTGCCAAGTTTTATAACGACACCGTCAAAACCGTCGTCTGCAACAACAAGATTAGATCCGTTGCCTGTTTTTGTATATAATACATCATTTAAACGGCAAAAATCAATGGTTTTGCAAATTTCCTTTTGAGTGTGTGGCAAAACCAAAAGTCTGCATTTGCCGCCAATGCCAATGGTGGTGTGTTTTGAAAGATATTCGTTTGGTTTGGTGCAAATCAGTTCTTTTGACAGTATGTTTAAACAATCCACCTTATATACCAACCTTGCTCAATGTTTTTTGCTTTTGCCCATTCAAAACCTGTTTGTCTGAAAACACGTTTGGCGTTTCTGTCACACGTGCCAACGCCTGTTGCATTTGCAGATGCAACCCACCCGAATAAATTTCCATAACGGGTGAAAACATTTGTATTGAAGTGAGTTTTTGCTGACTTTTTTCGTTTGTGAGAAATTGCATAAACATTTGCGAAATTTCTGCCTTTTGATCGTTGTTGTTGCTGTATGCCACGTATTGCACAAGGTCGGTATATCCCCCAACACACTGCATAACAACGTTTTGCATTTTGCCTTGACTTTGTTTAAGTTCAACACGTGACAAATCGCGTTGAGTGCCAAGCAACAAGGCAAATTTTCCATCGCAAAAAGCCTGATATGCCTGATAGCCAGTTGTTGACAAATCATTTGACCACTCGTCTTTTTTAGCAACAACGCCAGAATTCTGCACAGCTTTAAACGGGTTTGTATACTGTGCAAAACCAACTGCAAGTGACGGCACTTTTGTTTTGTGCTTATCTTTTTTATTGTAACCATAGTCAAACAATTTTTCTGCCACGATAACACCGTTTGTTTTTACAACCACCGTGTCTGTTGCAAACAAAGCATAACCACCAAACGCCCATGGCAAAGCATAAACCCTGCCGTCAAGCATTCCGCCCTGCAACAAGTCGTCACGCACGCTCACGCTTTTTGTATAAGGCGAGACAAAATCTCTCACCTCACAACCAACCCCACATGAAAAAGAGATTAAGTCAAATTTGTCGCCCTGTGACAATTTTTGCAACAACTGTTCTTCACTGTATGTCTGCACGCTGACAAGCACACCTTTGTTTTTGCTTTCAAACTCTATTGCACGTTTTTTTAAAAACTCTGCTCTGCTGCCACTGCCTCCCTCAAAAGTTTCAATATGCCATAAATTGAGTATACCTTTGTATGTTTGTGTCTGCACGTTTTCGCCTTGCAGTTTTTCAAACACAAACAACGGCACGTATGCCATAAAAACCAAAAACAAAATGAGTGCAAAAAATTTTTTATATTTTTTCATAACACAAAATATGAGTTTTTTTAACAAAAAATGCAGTAAAAACCTTGCATTTGAACGTCTTTTTGATTGTTGCATTGTATCCACAGGCTTTTTTGAAAAGTGCGTTTTCCACTTCTTCGTCTGCAGAACTCTTCCCTTTTTTTAAGCACTCCGAAAACTTCGAATATTTCTTTTTATATTCGTGAAAAGTGCTTTCTGCAATGCCAAGATTGTTTGCAATAACTTTTTCGCTCACGCCGTTTTTGCACCATTGCCTAACTTCGTCAAGTCTGGGCAGAACGTTCGTTTGATATTTACCCAAACTCAACACCTCCAATTTTGAGCATGAAAAAAGGCAGCCGTTTTGACTGCCGTTTTTTTGTTATTCTTCTACAATTTCAAAAAAGTTTGTTGGATAAAGATAATCTTCTCCGCTTTCATCTACAACACGATACATTCCAGATTTTTTTGATATCTCTATGACATCATATATTTTACCCGGAATTAAATCAATGTGATTGTTTTTTACAAGATAATGCATTGTTTCTTTTCCAATATACTTTACTCTCATAAATCCCTCTTTGTCTTTAAATCAACTTTGCCAACACTTGGTTTTTCATACCAGTGAACTTCTACGTGTCTTTCACAATCAGGGGGACGGTTCTATGATTGACGGTTTTTATTAAATGCGTCATTTGTTTTTTATTGATTTTTCATTCTTTCGGTGAGTTCGTCCATTGCGTTATAGCCCATTTGCGACAAACGATATACGTTTGCAGCAGTTTCGATAACAACGGCAACGTTTCTGCCCGGCGAAACAGGAATTGTCATTTTTGTAAGAGATATGCCAAGGATATCTTCGCTTTCTGGTTCGCCACCAAGTCGTTCATACGTTTTTGAGTTATCCCAGTTTTCCAGCTCGATGATAAGCTCGATTTCCTGATTGAGTTTGATAGAAGCTGCACCATAAAGGCGAACTATATTAACCAAGCCAACACCACGCAACTCCATAAAGTTTTTAACAAGTGGGTTTGCACTGCCGTCAAGCATGTTGCCAATGCGTTTGATAACAACAATATCGTCTGCCACAATACGATGGCCACGACGCAACAGTTCCAATGCAATTTCGCTTTTGCCAATGCCACTTGAGCCTTTTATCATCACGCCAACACCATCGATATCCATAAGCACGCCGTGCTCTTGAATAGTGAGTGCCTGCATTTCTTTAAGGTTTTCTACCACTTCGCTTATGAGTTCTGACGTTGACAAATTTGAACTGAAAATTGCAACGCCTTTTTGTTTTGCGCATTGCACAAAAATGTCGTCAACCTTGAGGTCACGGCTGAAAACAATGCAAGGAAATGAATTTTTAAAAAAGTTGCTAACAACTCTTTGCTTGTCTTCTTGCGTAAGAGTATCTAAAAAATGAACTTCGCTTGGGCCAATCACCTGCACACGTTCGTTTGCAAAATATTCGAAATAACCAGTCAGTTGCAAACCAACACGATTTACGTTTGGCGTTGAAATAATCAAAGTTGTTTGTGGGTCATAAACTATTTTTAACTTTATTTTTTTAGCAAGTTCTTGTGCTGTAAAATCTGTTTTTGCAATTACGTTTTGCATAGTTACCTCATGCGTGAAAATAGTCGTATACGTTTTGAGCAACCTTTTGAGAAAGCCCACCTTCGCTCACCAGTTGCTCTACCGTAGCATTTTGAATTTGTTCTATATTTTTAAATATTTTAAAAAGTTGTTTTTGCCTTTTTTCGCCAATTCCTTCAATCTTTTGCAACTCGCTTTTAAGTGCATTTTTGGTGTGCAGATTGCGAAAATAAGTTATTGCAAACCTGTGTGCCTCGTCACGAATGTTGATGAGCAGATTGAGCGCAAAACTGCGACGTGGCAACAAAACCGATTGTTTGCTTTGTGGAGTAAAAACTTCTTCAAACCTTTCGGCAAGTGAAATAATTTCTATATCGTGACCACTTTTGTCTAGTTGTTCTTTTGCATAGCCAAGCTGGCCAAGTCCACCATCTATAACAATGAGGTCTGGTTTTTCGCCAAACTGTTCGTCACCAATTTTTGCAAGTCGGCGACCAACAACCTCTGCCATAGATGCAAAGTCGTTTGCGCCCTCTACCGTTTTTATTTTAAACCTGCGATAAAGTTTGGTTTGCTTTTGACCGTTTATAAACACCACCATAGATGCAACCTTGTCAACACCCTGCACGTTTGAAATGTCAAAACACTCCATACGCCGTGGCAAACGTTTAAGCCCTAGCATTTGCTGCAACTGTTCGCATGCACCAATTGACGTCATATAATGTTTGTCGTCGGTTATGCGGTTTTTTTCAAGATAATCTACGGCATTGTTATACGCCATGTCTACAAGTTGTTTTTTTGTGCCACGTTGCGGGCAAGTAACAACAACTTTTTTTCCTGCCGATTGCGACAAAAATTCTTCGATTGCAAGGTTGTTTTCTGGCATGATGCCAACCAGAACTTCTTTAACTTCAACGTTGTTGTTGGCATAATATTGCGTGAGAAAACTTGACATTGCCTGCGCTTCGTTAAGGCTCACGTCAATAACCGGATAGTTTTCGCAAGACAAAATTTTGCCTTTTCTGATACCCATATAAGTAACAACCGTGTTTTTGCCGTCTGCACCAATGTGAAACACGTCGTAATCTACAATTTTAGTAAGGTTGACAACCCTTGTTTCTCGCAGTTTTGCCAAAAGTTCAAGCTGGTTTTTTGCAAGCAGGGCTTTTTCATATTCCATATTTTCACTTGCCGTTGCCATTTTTTGTTTTAGCATATCCACAACGTATTTGTCGTCGCCATTTAAAAAATCAACAAGTTTTTTTATTGTTTTTGCATAGTCCTGTTCAGAAATATATCCTTTGCAGGGTGCAGAACAACGACCAATATGATAATTTAGGCAAGGTCTGTGGTTTTTTGGCAGTTTTTCGAAATCGTGTTTGCATGCAACGATAGGAAAGATGTCTCTTATCAAATTGAGATAGTCTTTTGCACTGCCCATTATTGGCCCAAAATATTTTGTGTTGTCTTTTTTGACCTTTCGTGTAATTTCCAGCCTCGGGAATTTGTCTTTTATAAACAACCTGAGATAAGGATATTGTTTGTCATCTTTTAACAGAATGTTGTATGGTGGGTTATATTTTTTAATAAGGTTGTTTTCAAGACTTAACGCATCTGTTTCGCTTTCAGTTATGATATAACGAAAATCATCTACGTGGCTCATCATCAAACTGACTTTTTCCGTCTTGTTTGAAGTGAGATAAAAATATTGTTTAACCCTGTTTTTCAACACCTTTGCCTTGCCGACGTAAAGCACGTGACCGTCTTTGTCAAACATCACGTATACGCCTGGGCTGTCAGGCAAACCCTTTATTTTGTCTTCTAACTTAACTTTTATATCCATACATAAAAATTATAACACGATTAAAAACACTTTTCAATAGTCAAAAACCCAGATACTCCACGCCAGACAGCATGACCTGATTTATTTTATTTGTAGACAATTTATAAAAAACTGTTTTGCCCTGCCTTGTAAACGTTACAAGCCCTGTGTTGCGCAAAATCTGCAGTTGATGAGATATTGTGGTTTGATTCATTTCGAGCACACAGGCAAGGTCGTTTACGCACATTTCGCTTATTGACAGTGCCGAAATAACTCTTAGCCTTGTTTTGTCTGCAAACATTGCAAAAAAGTCTGCCAGTTTTTGCGAAGTTACCTTGTCTGGCAGATAATAGGTGATTTCTTTTTGAATGCGCTTGTCTAACAGTTTTGGTTGCATTTTTCACCCCCATGTGTTTTATAAATAAATGTTAATATGTGCACATATTTGCTTTTTGTCGCATATTGTATTAAAAAAAACTGTTTTGTAAATTTGGGGGAACAATTTTATGATGCTGTCAGGAAACCTTTTGTATCTTTTGCTTTTATATGCCGTGCTTGACAAACAAGACCGAATTTCGCCAACAACTGGGTTGCTTGTGGCACTTGGCATAATGCTTTATGGCACTTGTCGCACTGCAATAAACGCTTGTTGCAACCCATACCAGGGTCACCACCACTGCAACAACGGCAACTATAACTATGCAAACTACAACAACGGCTATAACAACGCAAACTACAACAATGCCAACTATGGCAGAAACAACTGCAACAATGCCTGCAACAACTTTTGGGCACTGAACAACCTGTTTTAACAAAAAAAAGACGGATTGAAAAATCCGTCTTTTTTGTTAATTAAGTTTATATGCATTGTTTAACAAAACGTCACCATTTTGTAACAACACCGTTAACGTAGTGCCACCAGTTGCCCTCTGTTGTTGGCTGACTTTCGCTGTACCAGTAAACTGGGCAATTGTCTGGGTTCCAATTGTCGTTCCACCCGCTTGGTTTACTTGTTGCCTCGCAATAGATTGTGAGGTTGTCACAATAACTGAATGCAGAGCTGTCAATACTTGTTACGCTTGATGGGATAACGATGCTTGCAAGGCTGTCGCAACTATGGAATGCAGAAATACCCATACTTATTACACTTGATGGTATTTCTATACTTGTCAAACCACAATTATAAAAAGCCCATGCCCCAATACTTTCAAGCTGACTATTTTCGCCAAACGTTATGCTTGTAAGACTGCTGCAATTAAAGAAGGCAGATTCTTTGATGTTTGTTACACTTACAGGAATATCTATACTCTTAAGACTGTGGCAATAATAGAAGACCGCTCCGCCGATGCTTGTTACACTTGATGGTATTTCTATGCTTGTTAAGTTTTCGCAATCTAGAAAGGCGCAATCATAAATAATTTGGCAACCGTTTTCAATTCTCAATTCTGCATCAGAGCGATTTATAACCGACATTGCAACCACGTATTTGTTTTGGCTGTTGCCAAGATAGTTAACACCATTTGACACGTTGTATGTCAAATTGTTGCAACCACTAAAGGCACTACCACTAATACTTGTTACACTGTCTGGAATTGATATGCTTGTGATTGAATTTTTATTGCTAAATGCACTATTGCCAATTGCCACAACAGGATATCCACCAATTTGGTCTGGAATTACAACTTCTGTATCTGTGCCTGTATAACCAGTGATTGTAACTTGGTTGTTGTTTATTGTGCATTCGAAATCAACTTTTTCCCAAACAGTAACAACACCATCAACATAGTGCCACCAGTTACCCTCTGCTGTTGGCTGACTTTCGCTGTACCAGTAAACCGGGCGATTGTTGCTGTTCCAACCAGCATCCCAACCAGATGGCTGACTTGTTGCCTCACAATAGATTGTGAGGCCATCGCAAGCATCAAAGGCATTGTTGCCGATGCTTGTTACACTGTCTGGAATAGATATGCTTTCAAGTTTATCGCAATCGTAGAAAGCATATCTGCCAATTATCTCAAGCTTACTGTTTGCTCCAAACGTTACTGTTTCAAGGTTGTCGCAACTACAGAAGGCATATTTGCCAATGCTTGTGAGTTGACTGTTTTCACCAAACGTTACTGTTTCAAGGTTGTCGCAATAAGCAAATGCATGTTCGCCAGTGCTTGTGAGTTGACTGTTTTCTTTGAATATTACTGTTTTCAAGCTGTCGCAATAAGCAAATGCATCTTTCCCTATACTCTTGACTGTCGATGGAATTTCAACAGACGTTAACGCACTGAGATACTTAAAAGCACCATTTTCAATTGAAGTTACGTTTTTACCTTCTATTTGAGAAGGGATTTTTATGTCTTTGTTGACACCAACGTATCTTGTAATTGCGGTACCATCTTGTGTTTCTTTATAGAAAAAAGAAGTAGCTTTTTCTGTACCATCTGCATTTGTCTCTGAAGAAACCTGATCTGACACCTTGCTAAGAACCATCCAAGTAATATACAAATCATTATTACCACCAAACTCAACACGAGTGTAATATAAATTACCAGAAATCAGTTCTATGCGTTCTTGCTTGATCCATTCTCGATAAAAGTTGATAACATCTGGATCTGATGTTGACACTCCATCCTCAGCACACACATATTGAAAAAAGAAATCTGTTTTAAACTTTCTGTCTGTTAATTGTGTTAACGTTGCCACATAATCTTTACCACTAATTTCATCCAAAACTTTTAAATTATCTGTAGTGGTTATCTCTAATCTAAGCCCAGCAGGTCCTTCACCAAAATCAGGTTTTTGCTGATTTGCCGTTGTACCCCAATCAACACCTTCCCACACACCGGTTATTGTTGGCAAATATTTGTGCCAAATGCTGACTTCACCATTTTCATAGTGCCAGTAGAATCCATTTGATTGTGGCTGATTTTCACTATACCAATATACCTCATATGCACCATAATTCCACACGTCAATCCAATCATCTTGTGGGATTGTTGATTCGCAATAAATCGTAAGGTTGGCACAATCATCAAATGAGCCACCAACATTTGTTACACCCGAAGGTATGTCAACACTTGTCAACCCACTACAATGCTGAAATGCACCTTCGCCAATTTCTGAAAGTTGGCTGTTTCTTTCAAATGTCACGTATTCAAGATTTTTGCAACCAAAAAACGCATTCTCACAAATGCTTGTTATGCTTGATGGAATTGTTATGTTTGTTATTGTTACGTTGTCTTTAAATGCATTTGCACCAATTGAAACAACCGGTTTTTCGTCTATCTTTGATGGAAGTTCTATTTGTGCAAGGTTGCCAGAATACCCTGTTATTGTGACACTTTCGCCAACAGAATATTGCAAACCTTTCAATACCCATTGTGCTGTAAGTGTGATTTGTTCTGTAACAGGATAGCCAGAAAATACCCATTTTTCATCGCCATATTTGCCGGTATACCAGCCAAGGAAAGTGTAGCCATCGCGTGTTGGGTTGTCTGGCTGAATAGCTTTTCTGCCATGTTGCACTTGTTGTTCGTCAACAGGTGTGCCACCGTTGCTATCGAACGTTACTGTATATTGTGACACTGGTGTTGTTCCAATTTTGCCAAAGCTTTTTGACGTGTTGTCTGTGAGGGTAACGATTATTTCGCCCTCGTCAGAAAGAACAATGTCTTTTATGCCAACACCGTCTTTACCATCTTTACCGTTTTTGCCATCTCTGCCATCTTCACCGTCTTTGCCGTTTTTACCATCTTTGGCTTGGAGATTGGTTGCTTTGCCAAGGTTTATTTTTTGACCATCGGTAAAGTTCAAAACAAGTTCGCCATTTTCGTTTATTGTGGCACCTTTAATGCTAACGCCGTCTTTACCATCGACACCGTCTTTTCCGTCAACACCATCTACGCCATCTTTACCATCTGCACCACTTGTGCCGTTTGTAACGGTAAATGTGCTTGTAGTTCCGTCTGACATAGTGATTTTGTAGGTATCTACGTTGCCTTCTGTGCCGTCTTTAACGATTGACACAATGCTTGTGCCTGTTGCACCTGTGTCACCTTTATCGCCTTTGTCACCCTTTTCGCCAGGTTCGCCACAGGCTACAAAAAGCAATGACAAACTTAAACATAATATTGCTATCAACAATATTTTTGTGTATTTGAAAAATCTGTTCATAACACACCTCTTTTAAAAATTGTTTGCAAACAAATTTTAAACCCGTGCAAAACCAATGTCAATATGCAAAATAAAAAAGCAACGGAGTTTCCGTTGCTTTTTATTATCTTTTTTTGTATATAACCAGTTCTGGATTGGTGCCATCTTTTTCATAGGTGCAAACCAGCAAAAACTCCATGTTGGCTGCAATTCCAAAGCATCTGTCACCACCAAATTCGCACTCAAGCTGACTGCCGAGATATGTTGCTTTGTCATCGAGAAATTTTGCCATTTGACCGTTTGGCAAACGATATTCCAGATTGATGAAACTGCCTGACAGCACGTTTAGGTCTTGCACTTTTGGCAACCCTTCGACGTGCAGCAAGGTGTTAAATTCGTGTATGATTTGTTGCTTGAATTCGTCGAACTTTTCTTTTCCACCAAGGTTTATATATTGTTTCCAGAAATCCATTGTAAAATCGCCGTCGGCATAACACCATTTGCAATATTCTTCGTTAAACAAGCCGTCTTTTTCTTTGCTTATGCTGTCATCCTGCAAAGGCATGCCACAACATTGGCACACAAGTTGCTGTGGCGAGCCCAAAAGAGTGTTGATAGACACGTTGAAGAGTTTTGACAACAATTTTAACGTTTCTACGTTTGGAACAGTTTCGCCATTTTCCCAACGTGACACAGCCTGCCTTGTTACGTAAACTTTTTCTGCAAGTTCGTCTTGCGACAAACCGTTTGTTGTGCGTAAATTAAAAATAACGTCTTTTGTATCCATTTAAACTGCCTCCGTGCTGAATAATAATTAAATTATACACCAAGTCTTTGGCACAAACAAGCAACCCGTTGTTGCGCTTGTCAAGCAAAAAAAGCACGGATAATTCCGTGCTTTTTGTTTTGTTTTTTAGCAATGCATACAGCTGCTCATGCAGTTGCACATGCTGTTTGCAAGGCACATGTCACAACAACAGTTGCCCGTGCAGGTTGGAATGCCTGTTTGCACAGGTTGACCTTGCGTAGATTGTTCTTTGCTGCGCAAATCTTCGGGCCTAACCGTTTTGCTTGCCATAATTTTTGTAAGTTTGTCATATGAATTGCGATATTTTGGGTTTGTGCTGTCCATAGCCATTGCAAACTCAAGTTGTTTTTTACACTCTAAAAACCAGTTTTGTTTGTAATAGATGATAGACTGCAAATAGTGCCATTCGCCATCACGTGCAGAAATTTCGTCAAGTGTGCGTTGTGCACCCGTAAGGTCGCCTGCCTTGATGAGATTTTCTACCTTGATATATATGCTTTCATTGCTGCCCATATCGCGTTTTGAAATATAGTCACACGCCTGTTCATAATAAACTTCGATATAACCAAGGTTGCGGGCAGCCTGTTCGCCCTCTTCACCCTCTAAAAAGCGTTTTTCTTTAAACTCTGCTTTAAGTTCGTTATATCTTGCGTCAAGCGTTTGTCTGTCTGCATTAACGTCCAGACCAAAAAACTCAAATGGATTGTTCAACTGAAGTTTCCTCCTCGTCGATATATTTTGCAAAAACTTTTGCAGTGATGTCACGAACAGACACGTGCAAAACGTTTTTTAACACGCAATAATATTTGCTAAGATCAAGATCATTAAAATTTTCGGCAATTTTGTTGAGTGTAGAATACAACACAAATTCGAAATCTGCCTGATTGTCCTTTACAAACTGTTTGCTGTTTTTATATCCGTCAAAACACGCTATAAACGGGTTATAACTTTTTTTAACGGCATCTTTTTCCAGATCGTCAAGTGCATCTATCAGATAAATCCACTTGCCAAGGTTGTAGCATAAATCCAAAATATAGTCGTTTGCCTTGTCACCCAAAATAACTTTTGCAAACACTCGTGAAAGTTGTGCAAACGGGTGACACACCTGGTCAAACACTTTGCAGTTGTTCATTTCCAGATCGGTCAGTTCATAATAATATTTTGTGATTTGCTCGTCCATTTCAGGAAAGAGCT
>JAFVQA010000033.1 GCA_017505015.1 Clostridia bacterium | reverse complement strand
TCAAAGGCAAAGACGCTGTTTTTGCAGTTAAACTTCATGAAATCAAAGCTAAAGAAATGCCTGTTATGGATGACGAATTTGCAAAAGACGTTAGCGAATTTGATACTATCAAAGACCTCAAAGCAGACATCAAAAAACGCTTGACTAAAGAAGCTAAAGAAAGAGCAGAAATCAAGTTTGAAAATGACCTTATCGCAAAAGCATGCGAAAACGCAAAGGTTGAAATTCCACAATGCATGATCGAAAGCCAAATCGACTCTTACGTTCAAGAGTTTGAATATCAACTTTCATACCAAGGCATCAAACTTGACGACTATCTCAAATATACAAACAGCAAAATCGAAGATTTGCGCAATATCTACAAAGACAGAGCAGCAGTTGCAGTAAAAACTCGTTTGGTTATGGAAGCTATCGTTAAAGCAGAAGATATCAAAGCAGACAAAAAATCTGTAAACGCTCGCATCGAAGAGATTGCAAAACAAATGGGCAAAGAAGTTGACGAAGTAAAATCAACAATGCACCCATCTGAAATTGAATATATCGAAAACGAAGTAATCTCTAAAAACGTTGTAGAATTTTTGAAAAAAAATAACGTAGTTGAAAAAGAAGCTGAATAATAATTAAAAAGGGGTGCAAAATTTATGAGCAGCTTGATTCCTATGGTCATCGAGCAAACAGGTCGTGGCGAAAGAAGTTATGACATTTATTCACGTTTGCTTGAAGACAGAATTATCTTTTTGACAGGCGAAGTCAACGACGCTGTTGCAAACAACATTGTGGCTCAGCTCATTTATCTCGAAGGCAAAGACCCTACAAAAGACATCAGCCTGTATATCAACAGCCCGGGTGGCAGTGTTTCTGCAGGTTTTGCAATTTACGACACAATGAACTATATCAAATGTGACGTTTCAACAATTTGCATCGGTCTTGCTGCAAGCATGGGTGCATTTTTGTTGTCAAGTGGTGCAAAAGGCAAACGTTTTGCCTTGCCAAATGCCGAAATCATGATTCACCAACCTTTGGGTGGTGCGCAAGGTCAGGCAAGTGACATTGCAATTCAGGCACAACAAATTCTCAAAACACGCCAAAAACTCAATTCTATTTTGGCTAAAAACAGCGGTCAATCTTTGGAAAAAATCGCTCGTGACGTAGACAGAGATTTTTGGATGTCTGCCCAACAGGCAAAAGACTATGGCATCGTAGACCAGATCTTCTACGAAAGAAAGTAATTTTTGGAGTTTTTTAGTAATATGGAAAAAAAGGAGATGCGTTGTTCGTTTTGTGGCCGTGATAAGTCCGAAGTAAAAAAACTTATCATGGGTCCTGCTGGCAATAACATTTGCAACGAGTGTGTCGAGCAATGCCTCGATATCCTTGCTTATGAAGAAGAAACTCAACCGGCACAAATGATTGACCTTCCAACACCGGCAGAAATCCACAAAAAACTGGATGACTACGTTGTTGGTCAGGACAAAGCAAAAAAGATTTTGTCAGTTGCAGTTTACAACCATTACAAACGAATAAACTCAAAACTCAACAACAAAAACGACGAGGTAGAGCTTGAAAAATCAAACATTCTCATGCTTGGTCCAACAGGCTCTGGCAAAACGTTGCTTGCAAAAACGTTGGCAAAATTTCTCAACGTTCCGTTTGCCATTGCAGACGCAACAACTCTTACAGAGGCAGGCTACGTTGGAGACGACGTAGAAAACGTTTTGCTCAAACTCATTCAGTCTGCCGACTATGATATAGAAAGGGCAGAGCGTGGCATTATTTATATTGACGAAGTAGACAAAATTGCATCTAAAGGCGAAAATATGTCTATCACACGCGACGTTTCGGGCGAAGGTGTTCAACAGGCACTTCTTAAAATTATCGAGGGCACTGTTGCATCTGTTCCACCACAAGGTGGCAGAAAACATCCACAGCAGGAATGTTTGCAAATTGACACAACAAACATTTTATTTATTTGTGGCGGTGCATTTATCGGTCTTGACAAGGTTGTAGAACAGCGTCTTGACAGTTGCTCACTTGGTTTTGGTGGCAACGTAAAAAGCAAAGACGACGTTGATGCATCTGAACTGGTAGAAAAAATTCAACCACAGGATCTCATCAAATATGGTCTTATTCCAGAGTTTGTTGGCCGTGTGCCAATTACTGTTGGTCTTAAAGCCCTTGACGAAGATGCATTGGTAAAAATTTTGGTAGAACCAAAAAATTCGTTGGTTAAACAATATCAAAAACTTCTTAAAATGGACAATATCGACCTTGAGTTTGATGCCGACGCACTTGTTGCAGTTGCAAAAAAATCTATGGAACGCAAAACAGGTGCCAGAGGGCTTCGTTCAATTTTAGAGAGTGCAATGCTCGACTTTATGTACGATGCCCCAAGCGACAATACAATTACAAAAATCGTTATCGACAAGGGTTGCATTGACAACAACGCTCAACCACAAATTTATCGTGACGACAGTCAAAAAACAGCATAACAAAACGGTGCAATCTGCACCGTTTTATTTTTTTGTTAAAACTGTGTATAAATATACATAATTACAAAAATTATATATTTGCATTGTTGACTTTTTTTTGCTACAATATGTGTTAGAGGTGAAAATTAGTGGAAAATATAAATGAAAAGTTGATTTTGCCTATGATTGCAGCCAGAGGGGTTTTGGTTCTTCCTGGCGTGACAGAAACAATAGATATCGGTCGCACACCGTCACTTGCGGCACTTGACTATGCAACAGAAAACAACCTTAATCTGTTTGTTGCAGCTCAAAAAGATGCCGAAATTGTCGTGCCTTTTAAAGACGATATCTATACAGTTGGCACAATAGTTAAAATAAAACAAATGATAAAATTGCCAAACAACATTGCCCGCATTATCGTGCAGGGCAAACAAACGGCAGTTATCAAAAATTATACAGACAACGGCAAATTTTTTGAAGTAGAGGTTGAACCAACAAATTATATCAACGTCGACACTATCGAAACAGAAGTTTTGCTTCGCAAAATAATGGGTCTTGCAAAACAATATATCGTTATGTCTGGTCGCAACACCGAAAGATTGCCAGAGTTTCATGACGATGCAAATATTTTTGCAAACAGGCTTGCAACGCAACTTTTGCAAAGCATAAAAAACAAACAGGCTTTGCTTGAAGAAATGGATACCGAAAAACGTTTGCTTGAGTTTTGTGGTATGATTTCGCACGAAATTGAAATTGCCAAAATAGACAAAATTATTGCACAAAAGGTAAAAACTCAAATTGACAAAAGTCAAAAAGAATATTATCTTCGCGAACAAATGAGGGCAATAAGTGAAGAACTTGGCGAGGGCGAAGACGAACGTAATATGTTCGAACAAAAAATTAAAGACGCTCACATGCCACCAGAAGTGCAAAAAAAGGCAGAGGCAGAACTTCGCCGTCTGCTAAAAATGGGCTCATCTACGCCAGATGCAAACGTGTCACGAACTTATATCGACTGGCTTTGTGATATCAAGTGGGATACTTTCACAACGGACAACAAAGATATGAAAAAAGCACGTGAAATTTTGGATGAAGACCATTTTGGCATGGAAAAAATTAAACAACGCGTGTTGGAATATCTTGCAGTAATGAACCTTACGCAAAAAAATAAAGCGCCAATTTTGTGTTTTGTCGGCCCTCCGGGAGTTGGAAAAACCTCAATAGTCAAATCTATTGCAAGGGCGCTTGATCGCAAATACGTTCGTATGAGCCTTGGTGGTTTGCGTGACGAGGCAGAACTCAGAGGTCACCGTCGCACTTACGTTGGTGCAATTCCGGGCAAAATTATCTATCTGCTCAAACAGGCCGGTTGTATGAACCCTGTCTTTTTGTTTGACGAAATTGACAAAATGGCAAGTGATTATAAAGGCGACCCTACAAGTGCTATGCTCGAAGTTCTTGACCCAGAGCAAAACAACAGCTTTGTAGACCATTATATGGAAGTTCCTGTTGACCTTTCAAACGTGTTGTTCGTTGCAACTGCAAACGATATGGATTCTATCCCAACGCCACTCTTGGACAGAATGGAAATCATTGAACTTTCTGGCTATACCGATATAGAAAAACTCAACATTGCAAAACGATTTTTGTTGCCAAAACAAAAAGAAATGCACGGTCTTGAAAACAAAGCACTCAGCATAAGTGACGATGGCATAGACGAAATCATCAATCATTATACAAGAGAGTCAGGCGTGCGCAATCTCGAAAGAGAAATTGCAACGGTTTGTCGCAAATCTGCTTTGGAAATGCTCGAAGAAGGCAAAGAAGAAATCAGTGTAGAAAAAGACAACGTAGAAAAATATCTTGGTGCAATAAAATATCGTGACGATACATTAGACAAAAAAGATGAAGTGGGCTCTGTAACAGGTCTTGCGTGGACGCCTGTTGGTGGCACGATTTTGACAATAGACGTTACTTTGTTTAAAGGCAAAGGTGAAATTTTGCTTACAGGTCAGCTTGGCGACGTTATGAAAGAGTCTGCACGCACTGCAATAAGCCTTGTTCGCACACTTGCTCCAAAATATGGCATCAAGGCAGACGTGTTTGACAAAACAGACATTCACGTTCACGTGCCAGAAGGTGCCGTGCCAAAAGACGGTCCAAGCGCAGGCGTGACAATGGCAACGGCAATTTTGTCTGCATTTGCAAATATTCCTGTTTCAAAAAAAGTTGCAATGACAGGCGAAATAACTTTGCGTGGAAAAGTGCTTGCTATAGGTGGGCTTAAAGAAAAAACTCTTGCAGCATATCGAATGGGCATCAAAAAAGTAATTATTCCAAAACAAAACCAAAAAGATATAGAAGAAATTCCTGCAGAAGTTAGAGAAAAACTCGAAATAATTCTTGCAGAAGAAATTTCTACTGTGTTTGACAACGCATTAGTAAATAAAAAATAAGGTGAACAAATGATTATCAAAAAAACAGCTTTCATTACGTCTGCTGCAAACGGAAAAGATCGCATCGTGTCTGACCTTCCACAAATCGCTGTGGTGGGCAAATCAAACGTGGGCAAAAGTAGCTTTATCAACTATCTTGCAAACGACTCAAAGCTTGCCAGAACCTCAAAAGCACCGGGTCGCACAAGGCTTATCAACTACTTTTTGTTTAACGAAGAGTTTA
>JAFVQA010000002.1 GCA_017505015.1 Clostridia bacterium | reverse complement strand
TGGCTCGCTTTTGTTTAATTTGTTTTTTCTTCTTTTTTGCTTTGCTCAATTACTTGTTGACGTACTTGAGAAAAAAGATTTTTAATTTCTTCTTTTTTAAAGAAGGGATGTAGATTAAATTCAATAAAATATCCCACTTTGAGAGTTATTGCGATTTTATCCTTTAAGATTTCTATACACCATATGTCTTCTATTTTTATAATATGTTTTTTTAAAGTCGTTCTTCCTGCTTTGTTGAAAGAAAATGTATAATAAAATATTATTATTTCTTTATCTTTTACTTCAATATGGTATAGTGCACAAATAATAGTAAAAATTATGCCAATAATAGATATTGGTATCCATATATACAACATAAAAGACTCTGAATGATTTTTTGATGCAAGAGGGTAAAGAGCACAAACAGAACCATAAACAATAAACATTAGCAAAAATAAGCCAAGTGGACGATACTTTTTATTTTTCATTAATTAAAACACCCCCCCGTTTAATTATCAATCAAGGGGACGGTTCTGTGATTGACAGTTTTTGGGATATCATCAACCACTCTCCCCTTTTCTATTTTATTTGTCACTATGGCGACCGTGATAGTCTTCAAAACCATAGTGGTCAAAATAATCGTCGTGGTCGTCGTCTTTGTCTTTTAGTCTTTCGTTTTTAACACGGAACAGCATGTTGACACGTTTGCGAACTGAAACAAGGCGAATGACTGTAACTATTATTGCGCAAAGATAAATTGCAACAACGTTGCCAATGATGTCATAAGTGAGATAATAAAGCACACTGCCCACTATTGCGGCAACGGCATAAATTTCCTTTCTCAGCACAACTGGTTTGCGTGTTGCCAGAACGTCACGACACATGCCACCCACAATAGACGTTACAAGGCCACTTGCCACACACAAAAGCATGTTGTCGGCAAAGCCCATTTCCATTGCAAAGATAGTACCTGTAACGCAGAATATGCCAAGCCCTACTGCATCGAAAAAGGTGATGAGTGCCTTTATTTTGTGAATATCGCGCGTGCCCAGATGGGTGTCGAACACTTTGAGAAAAATGAGAAAAACAACAACCGTGATGGCAACGCAAATGATATAAGAAAAATGAGTAAAACAAACTGGTGGATGGTTGCCAAGCATAATATCCCTGAAAAGTCCACCACCAAGTGCAGTGAGAAACGCCAGCACGAAAATACCGAACAGGTCAAAACCATATTCGATGCCAACCAAAACACCTGCCATTGCAAATGCCACCACACCAATAAGTTCGAAAATTTCTATATATTGCATAACTAAAAAAACTTTTGGCAAAAGCCACTAGGCAATATCCATTGCCTTTAAATATGCGTTGTAAACTTCGTCGTTAAAACACACAAGCAAAACCTGATCAATTTTTGTTGACGGCAAAACGTTGCAAATTGTGTCATAAGCAATTTTGCACGCCATATCTATTGGATAGCCGTATACACCTGTGCTTATTGCAGAAAAAGCAACTGTTTTAAGCCCACTTTCATCTGCAAGCACAAGCGAGTTTTTATAGCAATTTGCAAGTTGTTCGTCCTGCCCCTTTTTGCCTGTGCAATAAATTGGGCCAACGGTGTGAATAACGTGTTTGCATGGCAAATTGTAACCACCGGTTATTTTTGCCTCGCCAGTTTTGCAACCACCAAGCGTTTTGCATTCTGCCAGCAATTCTTTGCCTGCCGCGCGATGAATTGCGCCGTCAACACCAACACCGCCAAGCAATCTGCTGTTTGCGGCGTTAACGATGGCATCGACACAAAGTTTTGTTATGTCACCTTTGACGAGTTTTATTTTTTCCATAAATAAATTATAACACTAACAAAAACAAAAATAAATAGGCAATTTTATATTGGCTGTTTTTTTGTTGTTTGCATAACATAAAACAAGGGGTGATTTGAATGTATATAGGCAACAGAAGATATATTTCGCACCAGATTTGTCAACCAACCCATTGCAACAACAAAAAACCACCATCACAAACACCTTGCAAGCCACCTTGCCAACCAAGGCAACCGTTTTGCTTTTTTGAAATTAGATGCACACCTTTTGACGACTGCCCACCACAGGTAAAATTTGAGTTTAAGATTTGATACAAAAAATTAAAGCCCCTTTTTCGAGGGGCTTTTTTGTTATTTTGGTCTGCAAGAATCCGTCCATGCTTTTGCTTTTGAAAACTGCCACAACTCATTGAGAGAAAGTTGTATTGCAGAGTTGCTTGAACCACATGCAGGAAACACAGTTTCAAACCTTTTGAGAGATTCGTCAAGATAAACCTCTGTTCCTTCTGGATTGTCAAATGGGCAAACACCGCCAATCTGATAGCCTGTATATTGTTCAACTTCTTCTGGCAAAAGCATTTTTGATTTATAACCAAAAAATTGTTTGAATTTTGCACCGTCTATTTTAACGTCGCCTGCCGCAACGATAAGAATTGCCTTGTTTTGGTCTTTAACCTTGAATGACAGCGTTTTTGCAATTCTGCCTGGTTCTACGCCAACGGCAACTGCAGCAAGTTCTACCGTGGCACTTGACACGTCAAACTCTAAAACCCTGTCGTCTGCACCAAACTGTGCAAGATAGTTTTTAACTTTATTTACTGACATTTTATCTCCTTATAAAACCGGAATTGCATTTATAAGTGCTGACAAAAACTCTTTGAGTTTCAACGTTTTCCAGTTTATGCTCATTGGATTAAAAATTGAATTGAGTTTTGTCTGTGCAGTGCTGTCAAGTTCGATAATATTCAAATCCATTGCATCCTGAACGGTAATTTCTTCCATCGCATTTTGCATTGCAGAAGGCAGATTTTCTATATTTGTGTCATTTGAAATAAGTGAAAACAATTTGCTTCCTTCTGTGTCGAAAATGTCGCCAACTTTAAGGTCTTTTACAATTGTTTCTATCTTGTCTGCAGTGAAAGTTGCAAAGGTAAGGTCTGCAACAGAAGCACTAAGATTTTCGGCAGGTATTGTGCATTTTTCGTCGTTATACCACTTGTTATCTTTGCCCTGATAAAGTCCCATTATTTCGCCAAGCTTTATCTGATCTAAAGCAACTGAAATGCCCGTGTCGCCACCAACGGTATATTTTGCAAGCACTGCATTGATGCCCGTTGCTTTGATTGTGCAATTTTGGTCTTTATACCACACACCGTCTTTTTGATACATTCCAAGCACTGTGCCGATTGAAATTTTGTTTATGCCCGTTGACAAAGTTTGTGGTGTGAGGTCTGCCACTGCTGCAATAATGCCTGAAACAACGTTGCCCTTTTTGTCACTCCACAAACCTGTTGTTTTGCCATAGTTATAATCAAGAATAGTGCCAATCTTGATATCCATAACGTCGGTCTGAATAGAACCTATCGTTGAGTTTGCAAGAGCTTTCATAAGCCCTGTTTTGCACTCAATGATATCACTAATTTTGACTGTGCTTATTTTGCTTTGCAAAGTTTCACTTTGCATTTCGCTTATTTTAAGATCGGCAAAAACTTTAACAATACCATCTGCAGGAATGTTTGTATCTTTGTCAATCCAAACGCCATCTACGTTTTTGTAACCAAGAATTTTGCCAATCTGAGCATCTCCAAAAGTTTCTACAAGTTTGTCCATATTGATAGTGCCATCTATAATTTCGCCACCTTTAATATTGGCAAGTTCGGTCATAATTGTGTCTACCTTTGCACCTTGAGCATCTTTCCAATAATCAATAGTTGTGCCGTCTGCAAGATAAACAGGTGTATAGCCAAGGATATCACCAAGATATACGTCTTTTATAAATTCGTCGATACTGATTGAAACAACACCGTCTTTTTCTACAAACACGTCGCCAAAAGTTTTTTCTTTAAACAACTCATCTTTGCCGGTAATAACTCGTTTGAGTTTTACGTCTTTCAAAACGTATTCGGCAGCGGCAAGCACATCGGCATCGTTACCTGTAAGTTTTCCATACAAAATGCCAATGTCTGCAACGCTTATTGCTTCGGTAAGAGTTGGATTTTTTGGGTCTCCAATCACAAACTGCCGTGCGTCATAGTCATAAGGTGTTTGCAAGAAAGAACCCATTTGAACACCTGTGAAAAACTGCTCGAACTGACCGTTGCGAAGAAGACCAAACTCTTTGTCTTTAAGTTGGCTTTGCGCCACGTCGCCAAGCAAATCTGGTGCAAGACGAAAAACGTAGTCAAACTTTGTGTTGTCAACAATTGTATTTAAACCCTCTTGAGATGCAAGTTTGTTAATAGGAACGTTAAACACCATTTCTGGCATTGGAAAAACGTTGTCAAACATTTTGGCAAACTTCAAACCATAGCGTTTTTGCAAATCATTGAGCGACATGTTGCCAAAATCGTTGTTTGTTTTTGACACGTCTGCCACAATTTGCTTGATTGTCATTGCAGTAACATCCATTTCGGCATCTGGGTCGACGTATTGCCCAACGTCTATACCTGCTTTGTTTGCAAACCAACCGAATGTTTCTTCTGTATAAAAATAATAACCCACACCAAACAAGGTGCCGAAAAGCACCACGAATGCAGTGATGAAACCTAAAAGAAAATACCACAAGCGTTTCATTTATAAACCTCGTTTTAACTTTTTTAAAATTATACAAATTATATAATATTTGGCTAATAATATCAACAAAATTTTTAACAAGCATTGGTGCAATTATACAAGGTTTAAACAACAATATATTATCCGCTTGAATTAACGTTATTTTGCTCATGCAAAAACTTTTTTATAAAATTTGTAACAAAAAAAGACAAGGCAGAGCCTTGTCTTTATATTTTGTTTTTTTAGCCTGCAATTGCTTTGAACATTGCAAGAATTTTTTCTTTGTCGCATTCGCCTTCGATATATTTAACACCGTCTACATACATGCAAGGAACGTAGTTATAGTCAAATTTGTCGGCAAACTCTGGGTTGAGAGTTTCATCTACCTTGCGGATAACAATGTTTGCATATTGAGGATATTCTTTTTTGATTTCTTCAATATCTGCTACAGCCTGTGCACTGTGACTGCATGTTGGAATGTAAAAAAACAATACTTCTTTCATAAAAAACTCCTTTGTTTATTCTCCCAACGCTTGTTCGAACATATCATCAATTGCAAATTTGCTGACTTTACCTTCGATAACCTTTTCGCCACCAACGTAAATGCAAGGAACGTAATAATAATCGAAAGATGCTGCATATTCTTTTTGAGCAACTTCGTCAATACGTTTGATTTCTACTTTGGCGAAATCTGGGTTTTCTTGGATAGCCTGAGCAATAAATTTGTCTGCCTTTTTGCAGAACGGACAACCTGGAGAATAAAAATACAATACTTCTTTCATGACACACCCCTGATGTAAAATTTTAATGTCTGGTCATTAAAATAATTATACCAAAAGCAACACTCATTTGCAATAGACAATATGCCCCACTATTGTATAATTTTTAGTTTAGATACACAAAATATAAATATTGTCCAACCTTGTTAGATAAACCTAACAAATTTGTTTTTACCCATTGATTTGCAGTTTTTTTTGTGTTATACTGCATTGCAACGAGGTGCTTATGCAAAAAATTTTATCGTCATCTCAAGACTATCTTGAAGCAATATTGGAACTTTCTGAACAAAGCCCAAACGTAAAATCTGTTGACGTGGCAAAAAAACTTGAAGTTTCGCGCGCAAGCGTTAACCGTGCAATAAATTTGCTTAAAGAACAAGGATATATCACGCAGGAAAGATATGGCGACGTTTATCTGACGGAAAAAGGCATTGAAGAAGGCAAAAAAATAAGAGAAACTCACGACATTTTGCAAACCTTTCTTGTTGATATTTTGGGTGTAACCCCTGCCGTTGGTGAAGAAGATGCCTGCATGATAGAGCATTGTTTGAGTGACGAAACAAAACAAAAACTAAAACAGTTTGTAGAAAAAAACAAAAAATAAAAGGACGATTTTAAATCGCCCTTTTTTTGTTGAATTGTTTATTATTCTACGTCGATAACCCAACCGAAGTCGTCTGGATATTTTTTAGATTGAATGCCTGTGATGCGATCTTTAAGGAATTTGCTAACAGGGCCGATGAATTTGTTGTTGATAACGTATTCTTCACCTTCGTAAGCAATTGAGCCAATAGGTGAAATAACGGCTGCTGTGCCTACGCCAAAGCACTCTGTCAAGCGACCGTCTTTTGCAGCTGCCATAACTTCGTCGATAGAAATGCGACGTTCTTCGTGTTTGTAGTTGAATTGTTTGAGCACTTGCAAAACGCTGTTGCGTGTGATGCCTTGCAAAATGCTGCCATTGATTGCTGGTGTTACTACAACGCCGTCGATAACGAACATTACGTTCATAGTGCCAACTTCTTCGATATATTTGTGTTCGCAAGCGTCAAGCCACAAAACGTCTTGATAGCCGTTTGCTTTTGCTTTTGCAAATGCATAAAAACTTGCACCATAGTTGCCAAGGTTTTTAGCTTCGCCTGTACCACCAACTGCAGCACGAACAAGGTGATTTTCTACGTACAATGCAGGAAGGTTTCCGTCTTCTGCTGGGTGATATTTGCTAACAGGTGACAAAATTACGAAAAATTTGAAAGTGCGACTAACACGAACGCCCAAAACAGGTTGTGTTGCGATCATTGTTGGTCTGATGTAAAGTGATGTGCCTGGTTCTGTTGGGATCCAGTCTTTTTCTACTTTGATGAGTTCTTTGATAGCGTCAAAAACAACGTCAATATCAAATTGTGGCATGCACATGCGTTCTGCAGATTTGTTCATGCGAATGAGGTTGTCTTTTGTGCGGAACAAAGAAATTTCGCCTTTATCGTTTTTGTATGCTTTGCAACCCTCAAAAATGCCTTGACCATAGTGGAACACAAGCATTGCTGGTGAACATTCGAAATTGTGGAAAGGTTCGATAACAGGTTCGTGCCATACGCCGTCTTCCCACTCCATTGTGAGCATGTAGTCTGTAAAATTTTCGCCAAAGTTGAGGTGATTGAAATCTGGCTTTTGTTTGAGTGTTTCTGCCTTGATAAATTTCATAATTTATGCCTCCAAAATATGTAAAAATCCATTAAAGTTAATAACTATATTTAATTTTTACAATATACTCCTTTTTTGTGGTGATGTCAAATATTTATAAAATATTTGGAGATTTTGTTGCTTTTTCACACAAAAAAAGACCGTTTGCACGGTCTTTTTGTTTTTATTCTTCATCATTTTCAAACTGACTGTTGTAAAGTTCGGCATAAAAGCCACCTTGTTGGATAAGCTGGTTGTGTTTTCCTTGCTCTACAATGTTGCCATCTTTCATAACCAAAATTACGTCTGCATTTTTTATTGTTGAAAGCCTGTGCGCAATAATGAAAGAAGTGCGACCCTCTGTAAGTTTGTCCATCGCTTTTTGAATGAGAAGTTCTGTACGTGTGTCTACCGAAGAAGTTGCTTCGTCCAAAATAATCATAGGTGCGTTTTCTATCATGGCACGTGCTATTGTCAAAAGTTGCCTTTGACCTTGTGAAATGCTTGTTTTGTCGTCAAGAATTGTGTCAAGACCTTTTGGCAAAGTGCGAACGTAGTGTTCCATGCCGGTTGCTCTCAACACCCTCCACAAAGTTTCGTCTGTTATATCTTTTTTGCCATATACGACGTTGTCGCGAATTGTGCCCTCAAACAACCACGTATCCTGCAAAACCATGCCAAACAAATCGTGAACGTTTGTGCGTGTAAGGTTGTTTATTGAGTTGCCGTCTATCAAAATGTCGCCACTGTTGACCTGATAAAACTTCATGAGCAAATTTACCAGCGTTGTTTTGCCTGCACCGGTAGGGCCAACGATTGCTACTGTTTGACCTGCTTTTATTTTTGCAGAAAAGCCTTTTATAACAACTTTTTCCTGATTGTAGCCAAAATAAACGTCTTTAAACTCTATGTCTCCTTTAACGTTTTCGAGCTTTGTTTCAATTTGGCTTTCGTCTGGCATTTCGTCACTTTCCAAAAACTCAAAAACACGTTCGGCAGCAGCCGCAGTTGACTGCAAAGTGTTTGCAATTTGCCCCACCTGACCAAGTGGCTGACCAAACTGACGAATATAAATCATAAAGCTGGCAATAACGCCAATAAAACCAACGTTGCCTTTTTGAATTGCAATTATGCCACCAACAAGACAAACGCCAACAAAACCAAGGTTGCCAACAAAAGCCATGAGTGGTTGCATAAGACCTGACAAAAACTGTGCTTTCCAGCCGCTTTGTTTGAGAATTTCGTTATATTCGTCAAACTTTACTGTCATTTTTTGTTCAGCATTAAATGCTTTTATTATCGTGTGATTTGAAAAAGCCTCTTCTATATGTCCGTTGATGTTGCCAAGGTTTTTTTGCATTGCCTTAAAGTGTTTTTGTGACACACCAACAATGAGCAACATTAACACCATGCTGAGTGGAACCGTTGCAACGGCAACCAATGCAAGTTGCCAGCTTGTTGCAAACATCATTATAAGCAGACCTATGAGCATTGTTACTGACGTTACCATTTGTGACAGACTTTGGTTTAAAGTCTGACCAATTGTATCTACGTCGTTTGTAACTCTTGACAACACGTCACCAACGTTGCGTGTGTCGAAATATCTCAAAGGAAGTCTGTTTATTTTTTGCGAAATTTGTGTGCGAAGTTTGTTGCATGCTTTTTGCGTTACTGTGGTCATTATCCAACCCTGAACGTAACCAAACACGGCACAGCAACCATACATAACCACAAGCGTAATTGCAATTTTTGCAATTTTGTCAAGGTCTATGCCTGTTGGCAAAAACAAGCCTTCGGTAATAACAGTTGTGATTTGACCAATAAGGTCTGGCGAAATAATGTTGAACACCGTGCTTGCAACTGCAAACAACAAAGCAACTATCGTTGCAAACAAATATGGTTTGATAAACGCCAGAAGTTTGCCAAGTGACTTGCCAAAATTTTGTGCTTTAGGAAGAGACTTGTGCATTTGATTTTGTCTTGCCATTATTCAAGTTCCTCCTTGTTAAGTTGTGAATATGCAATTTCACGATAAACTTCGCAACTTTGCATAAGTTGTTCGTGAGTGCCATTGCCCACCATTTGACCTTTGTCTAAAACGAGAATTTTATCTGCATTTTTGATTGTGCCAATACGTTGTGCAACTATTATTTTTGTAGCATCTGACACCTCTTTGTTGAGAGCCTGCCTGAGCAATTTGTCCGTTTTATAATCGAGTGCAGAAAAACTGTCGTCAAACAAATAAATTTGAGGTTGTTTTGTAATTGCCCTTGCAATAGACATACGTTGTTTTTGACCACCAGAAAGGTTTTGACCACCTTGCGCAACGTTGCCTGTAAACCCTTTTGCCTCGATAATGTTGCTTGCCTGAGCAATATCCACTGCCTTTTGCATTTCCTGCCTTGTGGCATCTTCTTTGCCAAAACGCAGGTTGCTTTCTATAGTGCCACTGAACAAAATTGCCTTTTGCGGAACGTAACCGATTTTTTCACGCAAATCTGCAAGATTTTGTTCTTTAACGTCAATGCCGTTTACCAAAACCTGACCTTCTGAAACGTCATAAAACCTTGGAATAAGGCTGAGTAACGAACTTTTGCCACTGCCTGTCGAACCGATTATTGCAACAGTTTCGCCTTGATTTGCAACAAAGCTGATATCTTTAAGCATACATTCGTCGGCATCGGCATATTTGAAAGAAACGTTTTTAAACTCTACCACACCCGTTTTGTCTTGTGCAGAAACAGGATTTTGTGGGTTGCAAATGCTGTTTTGTGTTGTGATAACTTCGTTTATACGTTTTGCAGATACGGTTGCTCTTGGCAAAAAGATAAACACCATGATGAGCATCATAAAAGACATTACAACCTGCATTGAATACATATTGAATGACATCATTACCGGCAAAGAAAGTTTGTTTGCATTGATAAGCAATGCACCAACCCATGTGATTGAAAGGCTCAAACCATTCATAACGATTTGCATAACAGGACCCATAAGTGACATAACCCTGTTTACAAACAAGTGAGTTTTTGTGATCTGAGTGTTTACCTGGTCAAACTTGTCTTCCTGAAAAGCTTCGGCATTATATGCCCTTACAACACGAATGCCCGTGAGATTTTCTCTCGTTACGTTGTTGATGTTGTCTGTAAGTTTTTGAATTGCTTTAAACTTTGGCAAAACGATCATTGTCAAACCAACCACAAACAACACGATGATTGCAACACCAACCATTGTTATTGTTGTGAGTTCGTTGCTTTTGCCCACAATTTTTATTACTGCGCCAACAACTGTGATAGGTGCAGCTATAAGAAGCCTTAAACCAATGCTTATGAACATTACTATTTGCTGAACGTCGTTTGTGCAACGTGTGATAAGACTTGCAGTGCTGAATTTGTTGATTTCTTCTAAAGAAAAAGACTCAACCTTGTCAAACACCTTTTTGCGAAGAATTGCACCAAAGCCAGATGCTATACGTGCAGACAAAAAGGTTGCAACACCAGTGCACAAAAGACTTGCAAATGATATGCCCACCATTTTTAAGCCAACAGACCAAACCTGACTCATTGTGCTGCCAGGAATTGTTATGAGAGAAATGATCTCTGACATATATTCTGGCAGGGCAAGGTCAAGCTCTACCCTGAAAAATATGACAACTGCCATCACAAAAGTCATGAGCCAGTATTGCCATTTGTAATTTTTTAAAATTGATATCATTTTTGTTCCTTTTTTATCTTGTTAAATTTAAAGTATTTTAATGATATTTTATTGATTTGTCAATGAAAATTATAAATTTTTTTATACCTTTTAACAAAAGTTTTTTTAGTTTAATTTATATTAAAAAGCAGGCTGTTATACCTGCTTTTATTTTTGTCTTTAGTCGTTAAAATCAAACGTTGTGACAGATGCGTTTGTTACCAGATAGTTAAGGTAGTTGTTGTCTTTTGGTGGGCCATAAAAATATGCCTGCATTATCATGATAACACCACCGTGCGAAACAAGCAAAACGTCTTTATCTTTGTAGTTTGCCTTTAATTCATCTAAAAACGAAACAACTCTTTGAGTCATTTGAGTTATTGTTTCGCCACAATCTGCATTTTCCTGTGTGCCTTCTGTCCAATAAGCAACAAAGTCTACTTCGTCACGCCTGAGTCCCTCTTGCTTGCCAAAGTCACGTTCTTGAATACGGGCATCATAAATTATGTTTTCATCATCGCCATAAGCATAAAAACAAGTTTGTTTTGTGCGTGTGAGTGGCGAACAAAAAACGGCATCAAACTTTTTGCCCTCTATCATTTTGCCTGCTTCTTTTGCCTGCTCTATGCCAACTTCGTTAAGGGGTATATCTATACGACCCTGAATTTTAAATTCTTTATTCCAGTCTGTCTGACCGTGCCTTATAACGTAAATCATAATTTTCTCCTGCATTTATTATATAACTGACGGCAATCTTTTGCAACAGAGAAAAACAAAAAAGTCACTTGTTTAAAGTGACTTTTGGTTTTGATTTTAACTTGTGTATATATTAAAGACAGAAACGGTCTGAATGATTGCAAAGATAACAAGTGGCAAACCCACCACAGCAACGAAACAATTAAACCAATGCAAAACGGGTTTGTTTTTTATTTTAGAATGCAACCACACACCGACCACCCCACCGAGTGTATTTGATATTACGTCGCTGATATCACTTGAGCCAAACGCTATGACATATTGAACAATCTCGAAAAATATACTTGAAATTGCAATGACTGCAATTTTGAAAACAAGCGATTTATGTTTTAAAAAATTGCATACGTATATGCCCATTGGTATATATACAACAATATTTAGCAAATAATCTGCCAAATAACCAATTCTGTCAAATTGTCTGAATGGAACGAATGTTATTGACCTGTAACCAAATCGCATATCAGAAGTGAGAAGATTGCATTTGAACATAATAACCCACGTCAAAACAAAACAATATATGATTAATGCCACAACAGTTGCTTTTGTCGGGTTTATTTTTACCTTTTTCATACCACACCAGCTTTTTAATACACGTTTGCTTTTTTATTTTACTTTAGCACGATTGTCGTGTCAATATTAAACAAAAAAGCCACTCAAAAAGAGTGGCTTTGGATAAATTATTTTTCAAGCATAATCTGCAAAATTTCTTTGTCTGTCTGCGCCATGCCAGGGTTTGCAACTCTGCCCATGTTTTTTATGCAATCTTCGGCAGAAACTGCACAAACACCATCGCTTGGGCGAACGCCAACGTCGTTGATTGCAAGCATTGCACTTACAAATGCAGATGCGCTTGCAGTTGCAAGTTTGAGCGCACAGCCAACCTTGCCACCGTCACAAATCATGCCGGTGATTGTGCCCGTCATGTTGCGTATTGCATATGCAATTTGCTGGTCGTTGCCACCCATAAGATAAGTTATGCCAACTGCAGCCGCAGTTGATGCAGCCATGCCACAGGCACACATTGCAGAAAGTTTGCCAATGTGCAGGTTGATATAGCTGTTTACCAAATGGGCAAATGCAAGGGCTTTTGCAGTTGTGTAGTCGTCGGCACCAATTTGTTTTGCTGTTTCGCTGACCGGCAAAATAACTGCAAGACCTTTGCTGCCTGCAGATGCACTGCACATAATTGTATAAAGACCACCGTCAAGACGACCTTCGATTGATGAAGCGACCTTCATCATAATGCGTGTCATAAGGTCGTTTTGCAAAAGGTCTGTGCCAATATTGTTTTTGAAAGTTTTTGCAATGCCAATGCCTTCGGCAACTTCTATCGCCTTGTCTGCCACAGCATCGTTCATTTTTATACCGTCAAGCAAAAATGCAAGTTCGCTAAAAGAAGCACTTTCCACAAGCTCTCTTATTTGCGCAACAGTCATTTTTTTGAGTTTGTCTAAAAGTGGGTTTCCACCACCACTTACTGCAACGTATTCTTGTTTAAAAACGTCTTTGCCGTCAACTTGTGTAAGAACTATGTTAGTGTGGCTGTTTTCTATAACGGTAACGCCAACGCCTTTGTCTGTAGTTACTTCGCTTTTTACGTAAAGGCTCGTTTTGCTTTGGTCGATAGTAACGCTGATTGCTTTTGAATCTACAAGTTGTTTAACCTGCTCGCTCACCTGTGGTGTAAGGTCTTCGAGCAGTTGCATTTTTTTGTGTGGGTTTGCAAGCAATGCACCTATTGCCGCTGCATAGTCAAGACCAACTTTGTCAAAACCCGGTATGCCAACAGACATGCCGTTTTTGTATATGTTTGGGTTTACAACAACCTTTACCTGTTTAACGTTGCCACCAACTGCCTTTGTGCTGTCTGCCACGGCAAGCGAAACACACACGGGCTCTGT
>JAFVQA010000032.1 GCA_017505015.1 Clostridia bacterium | reverse complement strand
GCTCTCGATGTTGCGTTGGAAGAAGAATATAAAAATATGGATATCGAAAAACTCAACTTCGAGATCCGTAAAAAAGAAATTGAAACAGACAAATTCATTCTCGATGGCGAGCAACAAAAATATCTTGCTCAAAACGAGGCAAGAACTGTTAGCGAAATTAACAAAAAGAAAGAAACTGTTCATCATGAAAAACAAATTCGCGACGTAAACGTATATTCGCTTTCTTTCAAAAATGCAAACAAAAACCAAAAACTCATCAACTGCATAAAGTGGAACCGCAACGTAAACAGTTTTGAAAAACAAATTGAATGTGTAAATGAAAGACTCAAAAACGACCTTGCGTTGATAGACGAACTCAAGCAATATCAACTTGCAGAACTTGACGCAATAAACAAAACCACGGCAGATTTTTATGACAAGCAGGTTTTGGCAATTCAAAAATTGTATGACGAAGCTTTCGCTATGGAAAAAATGGCAGAAGCCAACGTGTTTAAAAAGTCGCTGGATGATATCGAGTCAGACAGACAAACTGCTTTTGAACAGCTTTCTGCACAAGCAAAATTTATTGACGATATGGTTTTTGCAGAAGAAAACCGCATTAAAGAACAAGCTCAAAAAGAGCTTGAAGCACTTGAGTTGTTTATAAAAGAGTTTGGCGATATGACAGAAAAATACAACGTGAGTGCAGATGAGCTTCGCACTAAAACAGACGAAGCCAAAAAAGATGCTGTTGTAAATCTTCTTGCCGTTCACGAAAATCAAAAAGACAGTTTTGACAACGAGTGCAATAGTGCCGTTCGCCAGTTTGAAAAAGAATTTGTGACTTTTTCTAAGACAAAAATTGTAGAACGCGAAACTTTCATTCAGGATATCGAAGATAAAAAAATTGCAGTTGCGCAAGACTATGCAAAAAAACAGGCTGACCTGCGTGAAAAGTTGCAACACTTTGTAAACGAAGCAGAAAAAAACAAAAGCATTTCAAAGGGTATGCTTGGCGAACAGCTTTGCAAAAGCTTTGACAAACGTCAGGACAACAAGGCAGAAAACGCTCAGTTTATCACGCAAAAAGCAAACGAACTCAAAGCATTCGAACATTCTTGTCAACGTGCAATAAACGACGCTAAAAAAGACTATGAAAAAAAGGTCAACGAGTTTGAAAAATTGCGTATGAAGGAAGAACGTTGGTTGCTCAAAAACGGCAAAGTCGATTTTGACAACGTATGGTGGACGTTGGAAAAATAAAAAACAAAAATAGGGTGTGAAAACACCCTTGTTTTTTTATAGCAATAAAATTGCGTATGAAGGAAGAACGTTGGTTGCTCAAAAACGGCAAAGTCGATTTTGACAACGTATGGTGGACGTTGGGTAACTAATATAAATTATAAAATTGGTTTTAATTATAAAAAAAGGGAGAGAATGTATTCTCCCTTTTTTTGCTTGACATTGGTTGAGTGTTGTTGGATAATTGATTAGTCAAAATAAAAAAGAGGTGAAAAAATGGATTTTGAACAATTGTTAAACAACGTTGTCAATTGGTTGACTACCGAAGGTCTTAAAATAGTTATTGGTCTTTTTGTTTTGTATATTGGTTTTAAAGCAATAAACTTGGTTTGTCGCAGAATAGAAAAGGGTCTTCGCAAAAAAGAAGTTGACCTTACAATTTTTTCAGTTGTTATGTCAACTTTGCGCAAAGTGCTGAAAGTTCTTGCAGTTATCTGCTTTATCGGCTATATCGGCATAGAAACAAGCAGCATTGCAGCGGCAATCACATCTGCCGGTGTTGCAATTGGTCTTGCTTTGCAGGGCAGTCTGGCAAACTTTGCAGGTGGCGTGGTTATTTTGGTTATGCATCCATACAAAATAGGCGACTACGTTATGATTGGCGGCGAAGAAGGCTCTGTAGAAAAAATTGAATTGTTTTACACTTATCTTACAACAACAGACAACAAGGTTATCGTTATTCCAAATGCAAACGCATCTAACGAAACAATCATTAACTATTGCAAACACGACACACGTCGCGTTGACATTGTTTTTCAGATTGCATACGAAAACGATTTTGAAAAGGCAAAACGCATTATTGTAGAGTGCGCCGAAAGCACAGGCTATTTGTTGCCAGACGTTCCTGTTTTTGCAAGAGTGTCTGCACACAATTCAAGCTCAATTGACATTAAGGCAAAAATGTGGGTAAAAACAGAAAATTACTGGCCTTTGTATCACGATATGCTGGAAAAAGTTAAAACAGAGTTTGACAAAGAGGGTATTTCTATCCCATATCAACAAATTGACGTTCAAATCAAAAAATAATTTAAACAAACAAAAAACACGGCAAAAAAGCCGTGTTTTTTGTTTGTTTAATTATATAACAGTGTGATTTTGTAAAAATAAACACACATTATTGGCATGGCTTATTGTTTTATTTTTTATTTTTGATATAATAAAAGCGACAAGTTGATTTGATCAATTTGATTGTTGTGTTAAAAAGGGAAACGACGTATGAAAAAAATGCCAAAGAGATTTGACATGAATCGCCGACCAAACAAGCCTAAATGGTGGCTTAAAATTGTGGAGTTTATTGCCGCACCGTTTTATTTGTGGTTTAACAAAGGTCACGTAAAAACAGAAAAACAAGTTAAAAAATTGAAAGGACCATATCTCATCGTGTCTACGCATGCATCGTTTATGGATTTTCCTATGGTGGTGTGTGGCATAATGCCTCGTTCTACAGGTTGGGTTATGGCTATTGACGAGTTTCGTCGTGGCGACTGGCTTATGTATGGCATTGGTGGTATGCCAAAACGCAAATTTACGCACGATATCGTTACTGCAGCGCATATGTTGCGCTATATCAAACAGCAAAAGCACACGGTGACAATTTATCCCGAGGCAAGGTTTGAACTTGCAGGTATTAACGAAAGGCTTGACGGTGCGCTTGGCAAATTTTGCAAACGTGCAGGCGTGCCTGTGGTTATGTGCAAAGCATATGGCAACTTTATCAATTCGCCACAGTGGAGCAAACACCCATATCGTCGCATAAGGCAAGAGGCTAACATATATCTGCTTTGCAGTCAGGACGAAATAAACACTCTTTCTGCAGATGAAATTCAGGCAAAAATAGAACAGGCTTTTGTAAAAGACGAATATAAATGGCAGGTAGAAAAAGGATATCACACAAAATACAAAAAACGTGCAGACGGTCTTTATCGCATTTTGTATAAATGCCCTGCATGTGGCACAGAGTTTAAAACAAAAAGCGAAGGAATTCATTTGTGGTGCGAACATTGCGGTGCAAAATGGCAAATGGATACTCTCAGCAGACTTCACGGTGTAAATACAGACAAAGGCTTTAGCCACATTCCAGACTGGTACAGGTGGGAGAGGGAAGAAGTTCGCAAAGAAGTTCGCTCTGGCAATTATCATTTCGAAGATGACGTTAGGGTAGAAGACTATTATTCTACAAAAGTTGGTTTTATTCCGGTGGGCAACGCACACGTTGTTCACGACAGAAACGGCTTTACTTTCGATGGTGTTGTAGACGGGCAACCGTTTAACCTTAACAAGCCTGTTTCGTCAATGTATTCGGTACATATTGAATATGACTTTTTAAAACGTGGCGATGCTTTTGACATTGCAACAAGTGACAGAACGTATTTTATGTATTTGCAAAATGCACAAAACTATCTTACAAAAATGCACTTTGCACAAGAAGAACTTTATGACTTTTACGTTAAAGAAAAACAAGGTGACTGACGTTATTTTAAAGGGCAGAAAAATCTGCCCTTTTTTGTTTTTAAAAGTGAAATATATTGTGTAATATATGCTTTTAATTTTGCGAAACAGTCTTGTCAAACAGTGTTTTGGGTGTTATAATGGTTGATGATAAATATATTGTGGCATTATGTGCTTTTGGTATATTTTTATTTTGATTGCAAACAATCTCAAATGGTGTTATCCAACGGAGAGTGATATAAATGAAAGACAACAGAATGACAATTCTGGCAGAAAATCTTGTAAATTACAGTTGCTCTGTCAAACCGGGCGAAAATGTGCTTATCGAAGTTAACGGGGTTGACAGCGCCATGACAGAAGAATTGGTAAAAGCAGTTTATAAAGCAGGCGGTTTTCCTTTTGTAGAAATTAACGACCAAAGAGTAAACCGTGCAATTCTTATGGGCACAAGCGAAGAGCATTGCCAACGCTGGGCAGACTATGATGCATATCGCATGCAGAATATGGATGCATACATTGGCATTCGTGGTGGAAGCAACACTTTCGAAAACAGCGACGTTCCAAGCGACAATATCAAAACTTATAGCATTGTTTATCAGGACAAAGTTCATTTGGATATCAGACTGAGCAAAAAATGGGTTATTTTGAGATATCCAAATCCATCTATGGCACAACTTGCACAAATGTCTACAGAAAAGTTTGAAGATTTTTATTTTGACGTCTGCAACCTTAACTATGGAAAAATGGACAAGGCCATGGATGCTCTCGACGAATATATGCAAAAGACAGGTAAAGTTCGCATCGTGTCACCAGGCACAGACCTTACTTTTTCTATCAAGGGCATAAGGGGCATTAAATGTGCCGGCAAAATGAACATTCCTGACGGCGAGTTTTATACTGCACCTGTAAAAAACAGTGTAAACGGCACAATCACATACAACACGCCAACAATGAGCCGAGGCAAAAGGTTTGAAAACATTTCGCTCACGTTTAAAGATGGCAAAATTATCAACGCAACCTGTGCAAACGGTCTTGATAAAGAATTGAATGAAATTTTGGACAGTGACGAAGGCGCAAGATATGTTGGCGAGTTTGCAATTGGCGTAAACCCTTTCATAAACAACGCAATATGCGACATTTTGTTTGACGAAAAAATTGCAGGCAGCATTCACTTCACTCCTGGCAACGCCTATGAAGATGCCGACAACGGCAATCGCTCAACAGTGCATTGGGATTTGGTTTTGATCCAGACTCCAGAATATGGCGGTGGCGAAATTTATTTTGACGACGTCCTCATTCGCAAGGACGGCAGATTTGTTATTAAAGAGTTGGAAGGATTAAATCCCGAAAACCTTAAATAAAAATATTATTAATTTATGTTTTATGTAATAAAACGGAGGTGTAACATGACAAAAGTTGCAAAAATGGGTATCAACGGCTTCGGCAGAATCGGTAGATTGGTTATGCGTGCTGCTCTCACACGTGACAACGTAGAAGTAGTAGCTATCAACGACCCTGCATTTACTGATTTGTCTTACATGTGCTACGTATTTAAATATGACACTATCCACGGTCAATTTAAAGGCACTGTAGAACCATGCGAAGGTGGTATCAGCATCAACGGCAAAAAAATCGCTGTTTACAACGAAAGAGATCCAAAAATGGTTCCATGGGGCAAAGTAGGTGTTGACTACGTTGCAGAATCAAGTGGTTTCTTCACAACAACAGAAAAAGCTTCTGCTCACTTGGAAGGCGGCGCTAAAAAAGTTGTTATCACTGCTCCAAGTAGTGATGCTCCAATGTTCGTAATGGGCGTTAACCAAAACAAATACGACAGCAGCATGACAGTTGTTTCAAACGCAAGCTGCACAACAAACTGCCTTGCTCCTTTGGCAAAAGTTATCAACGACAACTTTGGTATCGTTGAAGGTCTTATGACAACAGTTCACTCAACAACTGCTACACAAAAAACAGTTGACGGTCCATCACTTAAAGACTGGAGAGGTGGTCGTGCTGCAGCTGGCAACATCATCCCATCATCAACTGGTGCTGCAAAAGCAGTAGGCAAAGTTATCCCAGAACTCAACGGCAAACTCACTGGTATGGCATTCCGCGTTCCTACTTTGGACGTTTCAGTAGTTGACCTTACTTGCCGTCTTGCAAAAGAAACTACATATGCTGACATCTGTGCTGCAGTTAAAGCTGCTTCAGAAGGCGAACTTAAAGGTATTCTTGCTTACACAGAAGACGCAGTTGTTTCAAGCGACTTTATCGGCGAAACTTGCACAAGCATTTTCGACGCAAAAGCTGGTATCCAACTTAGCCCAAGCTTTGTAAAACTCGTTTCTTGGTATGACAACGAAATGGGTTACAGCAACAAAGTAGTAGATCTTATCTGCCACATGAACGCTGTTGACAACAACTAATTTGCACAAATTATTGTTAACTAAAGCATAAAACACAAGCCCTTGCAAAAGGGCTTGTTTGCTTTGCACCTGTAGTCTAATTGGATAAAATGACGCCCTCCGACGGCGTTGTTGTGGGTTCAAGTCCCACCGGGTGCACCATTATGTATTTGACGGTTGCGGGTGACGCGATTTGCTTGTTGCAAATGCGCTGTTCCGTCACTTCGTTCCTTACGAACCTCGCCAGATGCACCAAACAAAAAATCTGTTTTACAAACCCTTTGCAATTTTGCAAAGGGTTTGTTTTTTTGTTTAAAGCAGGCTTGGTTTTTTGTTTTGCATATTGAATTTTTGTTTGTGGCAATGTATAATGTTAAAGACAAAAAAGGAAAAAACTCATGCAAAACGTAATTTTTGATAAACAATTTTTAAATGATTTTTGTTCGTTAGAAATCTGCCTTTATAACGACGACATGTATAACGTAGATATCAGTCAGGTGCAAAACTTTTTCGTTTCTGCACAAAAAACAGGCAGTTTTTTCAGCGATGCAAACGGTTGTTTCGTGCTGAACCAGCAGGCATTGCAAACGTGCGAACAAAACGCAACAGATGACGACGAATTTGCTCAGCCACTTGGCAAAAGACTTTTGGCTTGTTGTGATGTGGAAAGTTTTGTTTTGCGTGGAAAAACTCCCGTCCGTTTTGCCGTGCAATATTCGCCTTTGACCGATGCGTTTGGCGAAGTGATAGAATATACAAACTGCCCGTCATGCAAAATTGACGATAATGGCAATCTTGTGGTGTGTTTTGGCGACAAATCGCAAAACCCACGTCGCATTGACAACAACTATCACGAAATTATAGAGGGCTGGAACGATTGTTTTTGCGAAAAACCAGATAGTTTTTGTGGCAAATTTGCAGGAATGTCATTTGGTTCTTCACAACAAAATGGCAAAAATGATTTGATAAAACTGTGCATACAAAACGAGTTTAAAACAAAAACTGGTGCAAAACCAACCTTTTGTTTTTGTGGTGTGAGTGATTATTATCAGCCACCATGGGCTTGTTTTGGTGGCGACGTTGATTTGCGTGTTTCAAAAATGACAAACAGCAAAATCTTCGTTTCGTTTGGTGACGAAGACGTTCAGTTTTTGTGTGAAAAAATTTCTGTTTCGTGTTGATAAAGGGCGATTATGAAAAGAAAAAATCTTTTGGCTATATTAAAAATTCTTGTGTTTGTGTGTGCCTTTACAGGCACAATTTCTGCGTGTATCACGGCAGAAAGCAGGGGCATTTCGCACTGGGCAACAAAACTTTTGTTCTTCACTCATCAGTCAAATGTGTGGATAGCTGTTACTTGTTTTGCAATTGCAGTGTTGACGTTGAGTGGAAAATCTGTTCCTGACTGGCTTTACAGGGCAAGATACGTTTTTGTGATTTCAATTTCTGTCACTTGCCTTATTTTCTGTTTTACGCTTGCACCCTTTGCAGATTATAACGTGTGGGGGTATTACAGCGTGTTAAATCACGTGGTTGTTCCTGTTCTTGCGGTTGCAGATTTTTGCCTTGACAAACGCGACCTTTCACTTGCAAAAAAAGACACGTGGCTGTGCTTTTTGCCACCACTTGCATATTTTGCCTTTGTTATGCCACTTGTTTTGTGTGGAGTAGACTTTGGCAGGGGCGACCCATATCCTTATCACTTTTTCAACTTTCATACAGAGGCAGGCCTGTTTGGTTTTGTAAACAGCAAGCCTGCACAATTTGGTTCGGTATATTGGTTTATGCTCATTTTTCTTATTGTGCTTGGCCTTGCATGGTTGTTTTATGCAGTCAACAAAACAAAAACCAAAAACAAAAATTAACTTGTTGTCCCCTTGAATTACAAGGGGATTTTTTACAAAAAAAGACAATACAAAAAATGCTTGATGTGTCAAATAAACTTTTTTGCTATTGACACAAACAGTTATATGTTTTAGTATTATATCAATGGAATTTGCTATTGTAATTTATCTCATTGCAGGTATGGCTGCCGGCATTTTTACCGGTCTGGCTGGGGTTTCTGCCGCTGCAATTATATCTCCAATGCTCATTACCTTTTTGGATATGGATGCATATACTGCAATTGGTATAGCATTGGCATCAGACGTTCTTGCAAGTGCAACGGCTGCCTTTTTATATGCAAAAAACGGGCACATTGACATAAAGCGTGGTCTTATAATGACTACAAGCGTGCTTGTTTTTACCTACGTGGGCAGTTATGCGGCAACTTTTGTGGCAAACGAAGCAATGAGCAGCATTTCGCTTGTTATGACAACCTATTTGGGTTTGAGGTTTATTATAAGACCTGTTGCAAACCAAAAAGAAGGTGGGGTGGACAACCGCAAACGCATGATATTTTTGTCAATCGTGTGTGGCATGATCATTGGTTTTATTTGTGGCTTCTTTGGCGCTGGCGGTGGCATGATGATGTTGTTTGTGCTCACAAGCATTTTGGGCTATGACCTTAAAACAGCTGTTGGAACAAGTGTAATGATTATGTCTATGACGGCGTTTACAGGTGCTGTTTCGCATATGGCACTTGGTGGAATGCCTGATCTTGCCGGTCTTGTTATTTGTGTGCTTGCAACGTTGGTTGGTTCTTGGGGTATGTCTATCTTTGCTCTCAAACGCAAACCGAAAACACTCAACAGACTCACGGGTGTTGGCCTTACTATTCTGGGTGTTGCAATGTTGCTTTTCAATTTTGTGTTTTAAAACAACGTGGCGTGCTTGTTGCACGCCACTTTTTATTTTGTTGACTTTACAAACAATGTTAATTTGCGTGTCAATATTTGCTTTTTGTATTATAATAATCAAATAGGAGAATTTTGCATTATGTCAAAAACTGTAGTTATAGGCATGAGCGGTGGCGTTGACAGTTCTGTTGCGGCATTGCTTCTTAAACAACAAGGATACAACGTTATTGGTCTTTATATGTCAAACTGGGAAGAAAAAGACGACGGTGGTCACTGCACTGGTGAAGCCGACTTTGACGACGTTCGCAGAGTTTGCAACAAAATAGATATCCCATATTATTCTGTCAATTTTGCAAAGCAATATATGGACAGAGTTTTTAAATATTTTCTTGAAGAATATCAAAACGGTCGCACTCCAAACCCAGACGTTTTGTGCAACCGTGAAATAAAGTTTGGCCCGTTTTTGCAATATGCTTTGTCGCTTGGTGCCGATTATATCGCAACAGGTCACTATTGTGGCATAGAACATAAAGACGGTGTACATTATCTTAAAAAGGTTAAAGATCAAAATAAAGACCAGACTTATTTTTTAAATCAACTCAGACAAGATCAGTTAGAAAAAGTTATTTTTCCACTTGCAGATATCGAAAAGGGCGAGGTTAGAAAAATTGCCAAAGAATATGGCCTTGACACTGCAGAAAAAAAAGATTCAACGGGCATTTGCTTTATTGGCGAACGAAACTTCCGCAACTTTTTGTCAAGCTATCTCCCTGGTCAGCCTGGCGAAATAAAAACGCTTGATGGCAAAGTGGTTGGCGAGCATATGGGTCTTATGTATTATACCCTTGGCCAACGCCGTGGCCTCAACCTTGGTGGAATTTCAGGCAGCAACGGTGGCCGTTGGTTTGTTGTAGAAAAAGACCTTAAAAACAACGTGCTTTACGTAAGTCAGGGTGACGAAGAACCTCTTATGAGCAAAGCTTTGGTTGCCGATACTTTCAACTTTATTCCTTCAAAACCGGGTGACGAATTTGAGTGTTTTGCAAAATTCCGTTATCGTCAGCCGGAACAAGGTGTTAAAGTAAGGGTAGAAGGCGAGAAAGTATATATAGATTTCAATGAAAAACAACGTGCCGTTACACCTGGTCAGTTTGTGGTGCTTTATGACGAACACAACTGTCTTGGCGGTGGCATTATTCAGCAGGTTATTAAATAAAAATGGAAAACGTTCAGGCATTGGCACAACAAAATACAAAACAAAAACGCGTGTGGGAGGTTGACTTTCTGCGCGGTTTTTGCATGCTTTTTGTCATTTGGGATCACCTGATGTTTGACTTTACGTTTTTGTTTTCTTTTTCTACTCCACTTGGTCAGCTTATAAGCAGTTTTGCGTCAGACTATTGGAACAGCGGCATACGAAACGCAACTCACGACTATTTTGTAGGTGCTTTTGTCGTTACTTCGGGCTTGTCGTGTGTGTTCAGTCGAAACGACTTTAAAAAATCACTTAAAGTTTTGGGTGCAGGCTTGCTCATAACTCTGGTTACAAACGGCTTTGCATCAGAAATGGGCAGGGGCATTATCATTAACTTTGGCGTGTTGCACATGCTTGGCATGTGTGGTCTTGTGTGGGCTGTGCTTAAAAGTTTCAATTGCCCAAACTGGCTGGTGGGTGTGCTTGCAATAGCTTGCCTTGCCGTTGGTTATTACTTTCAGGCACAAAATCTTACTGAGTTTGTGGGTGCAATATGGCTGTTCGAAAGCAAACGTGCGCTCGGTTGGTCACCTGGTGATTTTTGGCCTTTGCTTCCTTGGCTTGGCTGGTTTTTTGCAGGTGTGCTTGTTGGCAACCTTGTTTATAAAAACAAAATCACAAAGTTTGCCTGTGTAAACGAAAAATATCTTTCACCGGTGACTTTTGTGGGCAGACACTCACTTTTGTTTTATCTTGCAAGTCAGGCACTTGGCATTGGGCTTTTGTTTATTCTTGTAGAGGTTGGTTTGCTATGATGAACAAAAGTATGTATGATTTTTTGTTTGCAAACTACAACGACAAACAAGACGACGTTGCACTTTGTTTTTTATATAAAAACTTTAGCTATGCTTTTTTAAAAAACGAGGTTGATAAAGTCGCTTGTTTTTTGGTTGAGCAGGGCATAAAAAAGGGAGACGTGGTTACTGTGGCATTGCCAAACATTCCGTCGTCTGTCAGTGTTTTTTATGCAATAAACAAAATTGGTGCAATAGCAAACATGGTGCACCCACTTGTGCCATATGCATTGCTTAAAGAACGCATGCAACAGACAAACAGCAAACTTTTGTTTGCTTTCGACCTGTTGCTTGATGTATATTTTAACGAATTGATTAACGATGGCTTTAAGGTTGTCGTTTGCAAGGCAAACGATTATCTTACGGACTTCGAGTCTTTTTTTTATACGCACTTTGGCAAAAAAAGGTGCAAAAATATAGATAAAACAAAATGTTTGTTTTTTAAAAATGCTCAAAAAACAAAACTTTTCGATATAAAAACCAACGTTTGTGGCAACGACGTTGCTGTTATAATGCACAGCAGTGGCACAACCGACAAGTCAAAGTCTGCGTGCCTTTCAAACGAGGGGTTCAATTACGTGGCAAACAACGTTATCAACGTTTTGCCATGGGCAAGCAAGCTTGGCAAAGGTATGGCAAGTCTTGCAGTGTTGCCAACTTTTCACGCATTTGGTCTGGGTGTCTCTATCCACACTATGCTGTCTTTTGGATATCAGTCGGTAATGATTCCAAAATATTCTGCAAAACTTATCGTTAAAAAAATAAGGCAAAAAAACGTGGCTATAATTGCAGGTGTGCCAACTATGTTTGCAGGAATGGTCGAACAAAAAGCATTTAAAGGCAAAAAACTTAAAAAACTTAAGTTTGCTTTTTGTGGTGGAGACAAGCTTGCAGACAGCCTTAAAAACAAGTTCGACACGATTGTTGCAAGTTATGGTGGCAGTTGTGTTTTAGACGAAGGATATGGCCTTACAGAAGCATCGGGTGTGCTGTGCGTAAACACTCGCAAAGCACAAAAACAAGGCTCTGTGGGCAAACCTGTGGGCGACACGGTTGTCGTTGCGTTTGACGAAAACGGCAAACCGTTGTCAAACGGAACGATGGGTGAACTGTGTGTCAGCTCTCCTGCCATTATGAAAGGCTATTTGCAGGGTGACAAACTTGTTGACGACGGTCTTTTTGTGTTTGACGACAAAAGGTTTGTTAAAACGGGTGACTTCGGTTACGTTGACGAGCAGGGTTTTGTGTTTTTTAAACAAAGACAAAAACGCATAGAAAAGGTGTCTGGCGTAAACGTGTTTCCTGCCGAGGCAGAGCATGTTATTTTGCATATAGATGGTGTAAAAGCCTGTTGTGTAAAGGGTGTTGCTCACAGCACAAAGGGGGTTGTTATGAAAGCGTTTGTCGTTGCAGATGACGGCGTTGACCATAATGCATTGATTTGCAAAATAAAAAACGAGTGTGACAAAAAACTTGACAAGTGGACTCAACCTAAATTTTACGAAGTATTAAGCGATTTGCCACTTACTCCGTTTGGCAAAGTTGATTATAAATCATTGAGGTAAAATATGAAAAAACAACAGGCCGTTGATACGTTGCAGGTGCAAAGATTTGCTCCGGACGTTCATGTTGGTCTTTCGCAACAACAGGTTAACGAAAGAAAAGCGCAAAACCTTACAAACAAGGTAGAGCGCACCGTTGGCAAAAGTTATACATCAATTTTCATTGACAACGTCTTTACTTTTTTCAATATGCTTGGATTGTCAATTATGGTGCTTATGTTTGTTCTCGGCTCGTTTGGCAACCTGTTTTTCAGTGTGGTTATCCTTGCAAACACAGCTATTGGCATCATTCAGGAAATAAAAGCTAAAAAGAGCATAGAAAAACTTTCAATCATGTCTGCTCCAACAGCAAAAGTTTTGCGTGACGGCATTGAGTGCGAAGTTTCTGTGGGTGACGTTGTGTTAGATGACGTTATTCGTTTTGAATCAGGCAAACAAATCATTGCCGACTGTGAAGTTGTCGATGGCGAAATAGAAGTTAACGAGGCTTTGCTCACAGGTGAATCGATAGCAATCAAAAAACGCAAAGGTGACACCTTGCTTTCTGGCAGTTTTGTTGTGAGTGGAACTTGTCTTGCCAAGGTCGAGCACGTTGGCAGTGAAAACTACGTAGAAAAACTTTCTGCAAAAGCAAAAAAATATCAAAAGCCAAAAAGCGAACTTATGGGATCTATCAAACTCATTATCAGGGTTTTGGCATATATCATTTTTCCACTTGGCATCGGCACTTTTTGCGTTGCGCACTTTGTTCAGGGTGACAGTGTAGTTAATGCGTTACTTTCTATGGCAGGTTCAATGATTGGCATGATTCCAAGTGGCATGGTGCTTTTAACAAGCGTGGCACTTGCTGTGTCTGTAATTAAACTTGCACGAAACAAAGCACTTGTTCAGGACTTGTATTGTATCGAAATGCTTGCACGTGTAAACGTGCTTTGCCTTGACAAAACAGGCACTATCACAGACGGCACAATGAGTGTTGAAAGGGTGGAAATGCTTGGTGAGTGCAAAGAGTTTACACAACTTATGGCAAACTATCTTGGTGCAACTGCCGACAGCAACCAGTCTGCTTTGGCAATGGCAAACCAATTTGGAAGACAAACTGTGTTTGCATCAAACGGCATAATTCCATTTTCGTCAGCACGCAAATATTCTGCTGCAAGTTTTGATGGTCACGGCACAATTGCAGTGGGTGCACCTGGGTTTGTAATGAAACCAAGCGACAAAACTGCAAAAATGGTTGAAGACTATGCAAAACAAGGCAAACGCGTTTTGTTGGTCGGTTTTTCAAAGGAGTGCATAAAAGACGAAACTTTGCCACAACTTGACGAAGTGGCACTCATCGTAATAGAAGACACTGTTCGCGAAGATGCCGTTGAAATTATAAAATGGTTTAAAAACAACGACGTTAGCGTAAAAGTAATTTCGGGTGACAATCCGCTTACCGTTTCGGTAATTGCAGGCAAAGTCGGCATAGAAAATGCACAAAAATATATCAGCCTCGAAGGTCTTTCTGACGCAGAGGTTATAGAGGCTGCAAGTCAATATACGGTTTTTGGCAGAGTTAATCCTGATCAAAAGGCGTTGCTCATAAAAACAATAAAAGCAAACGGAAACACAGTTGCAATGACAGGCGACGGTGTAAACGACATTTTGGCAATGAAAGAAGCAGACTGTGCCGTTGCTATTGCAGCAGGCAGTGAGGCAGCAAGGTCCGTTGCCCATCTGGTTCTTATGGACAGCAAATTTTCATCTATGCCAAAAGTTGTTCGTGAGGGCAGACAGGTTGTAAACAACATTCAAAATTCATCGTCTTTGTTTTTGATGAAAACTACAATGACGATCTTTACGACAATACTCATGATTATTTTGGGTCAGTCATATCCGTTCCAACCAAAAAATCTTTATATCATTGAGTTTTTGGTTATAGGCATTCCGTCGTTTGTTTTGGCGCTTCGCACAAACAATGATCTTATCAAGGGCAGATTTATTTCAAACACTCTTGTCAAAACCTTGCCAAGTGGGCTTTCGTTGTCACTTGCAGTTTTGATTGTTTATATTTATTGTTCTGCAAAGGGCATGACAATCAGTGGCAACCCTGTGTTTGTAACAATGTCAGCAATGGCAATGACACTTGCAGGTGTTGTGGCGCTTGCAGTAATGTGTTTTCCGTTTACAAAAGTTACAGGACCTGTTGCTTTGTTGTCAGGCGTTGCGAGTGTGGCTTGTTTTGTGATTCCATTCGTTGCAGATTTTATGGATTACGTAAACGTATCTGCATATTATGGTATAATTGGCGTTTGCCTTGCAGTTGCACTTGTTATTATCGTGGTTGGCAGAGTGATATACGACAAAAAAACAAAAAAATGTTAAAAATGCATATTTACACATCTAAAAATTTGTTGTATAATTATGCTGTCAAAAAAGGGTATTGTGTGCATACGCATATACAAATATAAATTGGCATAAGCTAAATTTTATGGAGGTAACATATGGCTAAAAACGGTTTTGTTTCAACAATGGATAACCTTTCTTGGATTGTAAAACTTATTCTTTGCATTCCAATGCTCAACTTTATTTGGGGCATTTATCGTATCGTTAAAGGTGCAACAGAAAATAAAGGCCTTATTCTTATTGCTGGCATCCTTTGGATCATTCCAGGTGGCGTTATCTGCTGGTTGGTAGACCTTATCACTACAATCGTTAGTGGCAGACCTACAATTTTTGCATAAAACAAATCAAATAAAAAACGACTGTCTTGTGACAGTCGTTTTTTTATTTTGTAAAAATGTTTGTTGGGGGGAGGATGTCAAAAAACCAAAGAGAAAGTCACTCTTTTCGTTATATCTTACGCAAAAAGTCAAATAATTGTGCATTTTTGCTTGTTTTGTCAATTTTTGCACGCTCTCGGGTTGATAAAAAAGGGCTTTTGTGTTAAAATTGTTTAGTATTTTAAAATTTTTTTGGAGAGTGTGTATTTTATGACAGGCATACTTATTATATTTATACTTTATCTTGGGCTTATGCTTGGCATTGGTTTTTGGTTTAATCGCAAAAAACTCAACCTTAACCAATATCTTTTGGGTGACAGACAACTTAACCCTTGGGTAACAGCAATGTCAGCACAGGCATCAGATATGAGTGGCTGGTTGTTGACTGGTCTTCCTGGTCTTGCATATGCAGGCAGTTTGGCTTATATGGGCTTTTCTGGCTCATTGTCTACACCTTATGGCATTCAGGAAGCATTCTGGACTGCAGTAGGTCTTGGCATCGGCACTGTACTCAACTGGTTGCTGGTTGCTCGCAGACTTCGTGTTTATACAGAAATTTCAAATAACTCACTTACAATCCCAAGTTATTTGCAAAACAGATTCCGTGACAAAAAGGGTATTATCTGTGTGGTAACTGGTGTTGTTATCGTGTTCTTCTTTACAATTTATACTTCATCAATGTTTGCCGCAGGTGCAAAACTTTTTTCAAATATTTTTGAGCTTGACTATACAATTGCATTGATTATTGGTGCAGTAGTTATCGTTGGTTATACCTTCCTTGGTGGCTTTTTGGCAGTTTCTTGGACAGACCTTATTCAGGGTTTGCTCATGTTTTTCTGTTTGATTTTCGTGCCAATCTTTATGTTCTGCGGTCTCGATGCGGGTCAAAGCGATTTGCTTGCAAAAGCAATGGCTGCATTTAGCGAACTTTTGCCACAATCAGATGGCAGTGGTTATTCGTGGATGAGTATCATTGGTGCTATTGCATGGGGTCTTGGTTATTGTGGTATGCCACATATTCTCGTTAGATTTATGGCGTGCAAAGACAAACGCACAATCAAACCTGCTGCAACAATTGCAATCATTTGGGTTGCAATTACAATGGCTGCAGCAATTCTCATTGGTGTAATTGGTGGTGCATATCTTGGTATTGATCCATCTGCAGTGCTTGGTGACAGCGAACAAGTCTTTATGCAGGTAGTAAAAAATCTTTTCCCACCTGTTGTTGCCGGCATTATGCTGTCTGCAATTCTTGCTGCAATTATGTCAACTGCAGACTCACAACTTTTGGTTGCGTCGTCATCTTTTGCAACTGACATTTTCAAACGTCTTATCAAAAAAGATGCTACAGAAAAACAAGTTTTGCTTGTTTCAAAAATTTCAATGGTAGTTATTGCCGCAATCGCGTTGGTTATCGCGCTTGACCCTAACAGCTCTGTATTTGACGTAGTATCATATGCATGGGCAGGTCTTGGTGCATCATTTGGTCCTATCATATTTATTTCGCTTTACAGCAAAAAAGTTACTTGTCCTGCTGCAATTGCAGGTATCTGTACAGGTGCGGGCACAACTTTGCTCTTTAAATACGTTCTTGCACAATTTGGCGGCATCTGGGCAATTTACGAAATTTTGCCAGGCTTTATCTTCTCTGCAATAGTTATTTTGGTTGTTTCAAAATTTACAAAAACAACTCCAGAAATGGAAGCAGAGTTTGACAAAATGAAACGCCTTGTTAACGAAGACGACAAAAAGGAAGAAGTTGCCGCATAACAACTAAAAAATCAAAAGGCCTCACCAAGTGGTGAGGCTTTGTTTTTTTAGCAAGGTCTGTTGTTGTCTACGCCAATAGCACCACAGCACCAAAGCAAGGCTGCGATTAACAAAAGACAGCATGGGTTAATGCGCAAATTGAAAGATTTGTTGCCATGACCGTTGCAGCAACAACACACAAACAAAATGATAAGTATCAACCATGTGCAGTCACCGCAACCGTTGTTTGCATTGTTGTTAAACAAGTTGTTAAACATAAACGATTACCTCCAAAGAAAAACAGATTTTTTTGCAAAAATCTTTTCGTTTTACATTATGGCAAAATGCAAAAAAGTGTTACTATGCCGGTGCTTTTCGTTAAATTTCAAAAACTATTCACATTTCATTTTATGTGTGCTATAATTAAAAAAGCTTGTATGGCTTGCCAACAAGACTATTTACACGAACGACACCCTTTCGGGTCGTATTGGAGAAAAGTATGAAACCAATTTCTGCACGTAAAATTGCAATTACTGCAATGTTTGTTGCTTTGCTGGCTGTGTTTGCATTTACGCCAATTGGCCTTATGCCAATTATCCCTGGTGTTATCGACACTGCATTCGTGCTTATTTTGCTTGTTACCGTTGCAATTCAGGTAGAAGGTCTTTGGGTTGGTCTGGTTTGTTCAACAGCGTTTGGCGTGTTCAGTTTTATCAACTCGTTCATTCGCCCAAGCCTTATGGCATTTGCTTTTCAAAACCCACTCATTTCGGTTGTGCCACGAATTGTTATTGCGTTTACAACTTATTTTTCAATGGTGGGTATCAAAAAACTCACAAAAAACTGCAAAACCAAATATTTGCGCAAACATTTGCCTTCGTTGATAAGTTCAATTGTGGCAGTCGTTACAAACACTGCGCTTGTGCTTGGTTTTATTATTTTGGGCTATGGCAACACTTTGGTTGGCGATGGCTCACAAACAATCACGCAACTTATCACTGGCACAATTCTTGTTATCAATTTCCCGGTGGAAATTGTTGCAAACGTAATTTTTGCACCAATGTTGTACAGTGTTCTCATAAAATATGCAAAAAGGGGACGTTAAACTATGGTTCTGGCTTTTGACATAGGCAATACAAACATTAAAATAGGGCTTTTTGACGGTGACCGCCTTGTGTTCAGCTGGCGTGTTGCGACAGACCTTGTGCGAACTGCCGACGAATAT
>JAFVQA010000031.1 GCA_017505015.1 Clostridia bacterium | reverse complement strand
GAGTTTCGCACAACGGTGGTGCGTGATTTTCACACAATCGACGATTTTAAAGATATTGCAGAGTGGATTGGCAACCCACAAAACTATTTTTTGCAACAGTTTGTAAACAGTGGCGATCTTGTTGACGACAGCGTTCATGGCTATGACAACAACGAAATGCAACAACTCATCAAACAGGTTAACGAGTATATTCCAAACGCAAAATTAAGGGGTGTTTAAAGAACAAAAACAAACCTTGCATATAAAATAAGGTTATAATGATTTTTAAAGAGAGGTTTTCCTCTCTTTTTTTGTGCAAAACAAACAAAAACTGCCAAAAAACAACACTCAATGCAAATTAAAATTGAAAAAGGGGTGAAGTTTTATGACAGAGTTTATAAAAAAGGTGCTTGTTCTTGACGAAATTGCAACGGGTTTTGGTTTTGACGGAAAAAAAGCAACAGGTGTGTTAAAGGTGCAAAAAAACGGAAGCACAACTGTGGCCGGGGTGTACGTTGCAAATTTTTGCAAAAGCAAGGCGGACTTTTTGGAGTGTGTGTTGCTTGTTGGCAAAAAAGTTTATACTGCAAAAAGTGACGTTTGTTCGTTTGTTGTGAGCGTTGGCGACCTTAAACAAAGTGACGAGGTGGCGTGTCTTTTGTGTGCAGTAAAGCAAAACAACGGCGTTGCTTTTGCCTTTGGCACTACAAACAAAAACCTTTGTGCCGACGACCTTGCAAAACACCTTGAATGCTGTCAGGTCACTCAATATGAACAGTTTGTTTGTGCAACGCAAAATTATTTTGAAGATACCCTTGACCTGCAAGAAATAAAGCAAAAATCGGCATACAAATTCAAGCCAATCGAGTTGCTTTCAACCTGCAAACAGACAAACGACAAAACTTTTTTTGCAAACGCCAAAGACATGCTGTTGAAAATTTTTGAAACCTATCCGCCGTGCGACGAACTTAACGACAACATGCAAGACAGTTTTTGGGTGAAAGTTCCTTTTAAAGACAGCAGATTTTTTTCTGTAGGTTTGTTGCAAAAAGACGGTAAACCATTTTATATAGCATATGGTGTTCCGGGCAGGGCAGACAGACCGCCTGACGACGAGGGTTTTTCGTTTTTTGCCACAAAAAACAACGAGGTTGGTTTTTGGATAATATGTCAAGATGCAAAAACCGGTTTTGCTGCAAAACAACCATATTTTTGGGTATAAGCCACTTGGGTATACAACCCCTTGTGGCTGTCTTTTTTGTCTTGTTTTGTGTTGCAAAATTGACAAAAGAGTGTTATAATAGCAACCAAGTAAAATTTTTATTAGGAGCATTTTATGTCAAAGAAATTCTTGGCAGTCATCGCGTTGGCAGTGGCATCGTTGTTTGTTTTCACTGCTTGTGGTGGCGACAATTACAAATTTAATGCACTCGGAAACAATCCTGCTGCAAGTGCACCAGTATACAGTAACGGTGGCAGTTTTGTTCAAAAAGGTGAATATAGCTATTTCATCAACGGTGCAGAAGACGGTGCAGACAAAAACGTTTTTGGTGATTATCACAAAGGCAGCATCGTAAGGGTTAAAACAAGTGACCTTATCAACAAAGATCGTGTTGTAGAAACTGTTGTTCCAAAAATCGTATATGCAGAAGAAGCTAATTCATCTGGTTTTTACATTTATGGCGACAAAATTTATTATACAACACCACACAGTGGCAAAGACACTCAAGGTAACGTATTGATCACAAAGCTTGACTTTATGATGGCAAACATCAATGGTACAGGCACAGAAATTATTGCAACAATAGAAGACAATACTCAGGCTTTCCGTTTTGTTGAAAAGAACGGCAAAGTTTATATTTTGTACGTTGGTTCAGCAGAAGTTGAAATGAACGAACAAAAAGTAAAAACAACTGGTATTTACGAAGTTGATTGTGCGAGCAAGCAACAAAAACTTGTTGCAGCCAACGTAGAAACAGTTGTGTTTGACAGATATGCAAATAGCACTTCTGTTGCATTTACACAAAAAGTTGTTACAAGCGAAGGCATCACTGGCACACAAGTTACAGAAACAGAAGGCAACAACCTTTGTCAATATACTGCAGGTGGCAGTGTTGTTGAAATTAAAAAAGGCGTTGACGTTGCAAACCTCAGATATACAAAATACACACCGGTTGCTCTTGCAAACGACGTTGTATATTTCAACAGTGTGTCAAAAGGTCTTGAAATTGGAAACTCTTTCAACAAAGCAGTTGGCACAGCAGTTACAAAACTTGCAAACAGCACTTATTCAAACGTAATAGTTGACAGTGCTGACCAAAACGTTGTTTATACTCAAGCAAACGACTACATTGTAAAACACACTTTTGCAACTGACGGTTCTGTTTCAGAAGTTAAACTTGGCAGACAAGCTGACGACATCGAATTTGAATATATCCACGACGGCTATATTTATTATTCTTTGGTAGAAGGTTACGTTTTGAACAGAGTTTCTGCAAAAGAAGAACTTGCTGGCAGTGAAAAAGTTGTTGTTGGCCAAATGAAATCTACAATTTGGGCATCATATGACTTTGCAGAAATAGACGGCAAACTTTATGCATTCTATTTTAACGATATGGATGGCATCGAGTTTACAAACTATCTCTATGCAAGCATTATCGAAGATAAAGAAAACATTCTTGATTTCGAGACTAAACGTATTGGTCTTCTCGGTGCAAACGAACAAAGATATGCCATCGAAGAAGGCGACGACATGTACGCGGTTGAACAATTTACTTCTGCAAAATAAGCTTTGACATTTATTAAAAGCACGGGTTTTTCCCGTGCTTTTTTGTTTTTGTTAAAACTAAATTATTACAAAAGCCTTTGAAAGATAATGTCGAAAAAAACAGATGGCAAACAACTGCTTTTTGGGTATTGACATGTGTGACTCAATATGTTAATGTATAGTTGTTCCAAAAATTGTACAAAAATTTAATAGTTTTGATCGTCAAACAAGGGGTATTATACCATTTTTATGCTAAAAAATGGTTAGCGTGTGACATTTTGCGACAAAATGCGTTTGAAATTCTAAAAATTGTACAATTTTTGCGAGTATAATTATAAAAAAGACAACATCGTTCAATTTTTTGAAAAAGTCATTTTAATGACTTCAACAGTCTTTTTAAAGCCGTTTTAAAAAATGGCAGAGGGGGAAACCAATGGCTAAAATAAGGTGTCTGCTGGCAGACGACAATCACGACGTAAGAGAAGAACTTAAAACTGTTTTAGAAAAACATGAAGATATCGAAATTTGTGGCATTGCAAAAGATGGGGCAGAGGCAATAGCAAATATACAGGAGTTTTATCCAGACGTTGTCATTTTAGATTTAGTCATGCCGGTGCTTGATGGCTATGGCGTGCTTGAGTTTTTCAAAAACAACAGGAGCAAACCAAAATTTTTGGTTTATTCGGCACTCAGTCACGACGAATTTATTTTTAAAGCCTTTGAAAGTGGCGCAGACGACTATATTGCCAAACCTTGCAGGGCAGAGTTGCTTTATGAACATATTGTTGCCCTGGTTTCTAAAAATACGGCAGAAAAACTTTCGGTGTGCGATAAATATGATGCAAAAAGCAACTATCGCAACAAAACGTTAGACGAACGAATAACAGGCATTTTTCTTACTGTGGGCATTCCTGCACATATTAAAGGATATCAGTATTTGCGCGAGGGAATAAAAATGGCAGTAGAAGACCCAGTTGTTATAAACAGCATTACAAAACAACTTTATCCGTCTATTGCGCAAAAATATTCAACTTCGGCAAGCAAGGTCGAACGAGCAATTCGCCACGCAATAGAAGTTTCGTGGAACAGAGGTAAAATAGAAAACATAAACACTTTGTTCGGACTTAAAATTTATGACTCTAAAGAAAAACCAACCAACGGCGAATTTATTGCTTTGGTGGCAGACAAAATGCTTATCGAAGGCGTTTGATTTTAAACGTAAGTGAAATTTTTACAATATATTGTGTCAGCACAACATATTGTGTGCCAGACACTATATCTTGTGGTGTATCAAAAAATAAATTTTTAAAGCAAAAATAACACAAAAAACCTCAAAAACACACTAAAAACAACCAAAAAAGGGCATTTCAGCTCGTTTTTCGGTTGTTTTTTCTTTTTCTGTCAATAACAATATATTGTTCTTTATTAAAAAAGTTGACACAATATGTTGTGTTTTTATTGACAAAGGGCATATAATGATGATATCTTGTTAATGTAAAATGACATTTTCGCACGAGAAGGAGGAAAAACGATGTACAGAGTTCTTAAAAGAGATGGGGAAAAAGTAGATTTTAACATTGCAAAAATCAGCCAGGCCATCACAAAAGCATTCGAGGCTCAAAACAAAGAATATCATCCGTCAGTTATCGATATGATTGCTTTGAGAGTTGCTGCAGATTTCGAACCAAAAATTAAAGATGGTCTTATTGCCGTTGAAGACATTCAAGACAGCGTAGAATCTGTTTTGATTCAGGCTGGTTATGGCGACATTGCAAAGGCATATATCCTTTACAGACGCAACCGTGAAAAAATCCGTAACATGAAATCAACTATCCTTGACTATAAGGATATCGTTGACAGCTACGTTAAAGTTCAAGACTGGCGTGTAAAAGAAAACGCAACGGTTACTTATTCTGTAGGTGGCCTTATTTTGTCAAACAGTGGTGCAATCACTGCAAACTACTGGTTGTCAGAAATTTATGACGACGAAATTGCAAACGCACACCGCAATGCAGATATTCACATTCACGACTTGTCAATGCTCACAGGTTATTGTGCAGGCTGGTCACTCAAACAACTCATTCAAGAGGGTCTTGGTGGCATTCCTGGCAAAATCACAAGTTCACCTGCAAGTCATTTGGCAACACTTTGCAACCAAATGGTAAACTTTTTGGGCATCATGCAAAACGAATGGGCAGGCGCACAGGCATTCAGCTCTTTCGACACATACCTTGCACCATTTGTAAAGGTAGACAACCTCAAATATAACGAAGTTAAAAAATGCATTGAGTCTTTCATCTATGGTGTAAACACACCAAGCAGATGGGGCACACAATCTCCTTTCTCTAACATCACTTTGGACTGGACAGTTCCTGCCGACCTTGCAGAACAAAATGCAATCGTTGGTGGCAAAGAGATGAACTTTAAATATAAAGATTGCCAAAAAGAAATGGATATGGTAAACAAAGCCTTTATCGAAATTATGATCGAAGGCGATGCAAACGGTCGTGGTTTCCAATATCCAATTCCAACTTATTCAATCACAAAAGATTTTGACTGGTCTGAAACAGAAAACAACAAATTGTTGTTTGAAATGACATCAAAATACGGCACACCTTACTTCTCAAACTATATCAACAGCGATATGGAACCAAGTGACGTTCGCAGTATGTGCTGTCGTTTGCGTCTTGACCTTCGCGAACTCCGCAAAAAATCTGGTGGCTTCTTTGGTTCAGGCGAAAGCACAGGTTCTGTTGGTGTTGTAACAATCAATATGCCACGTATTGCATATCTTGCAAAAGACGAAGCAGATTTTTACAAACGCCTTGACAAAATGATGGATATCGCTGCACGTTCACTCAAAGTAAAACGTGAAGTTATCACAAAACTTTTGGACGAAGGCTTGTATCCTTACACAAAACGTTATCTTGGCACATTCAACAACCACTTCTCAACAATCGGTTTGGTTGGCATGAACGAAGCCTGCATCAACGCAAAATGGATTGGCACAAACCTTGTTGACAAAAAAGCACAAAAATTCACACAAGACGTTCTCAACCACATGAGAGAAAGACTTTCTGACTATCAGGAAGCATACGGCGACCTTTATAACTTGGAAGCTACACCTGCAGAGTCTACTTCTTATCGTCTTGCTAAACACGACGTTAAACATTACCCTGACATCATCACAGCAAACGAAGAAAGTGGCGTTCCTTATTACACAAACAGCTCACACTTGCCAGTTAGCTACACAGACGACGTGTTTACTGCACTTGACATTCAAGACAAATTGCAAACACTTTACACATCTGGCACAGTTTTCCACACTTTCCTTGGCGAAAAATTGCCAGACTGGAAAGCAGCTGCAAACCTTGTTCGCACAATTGCAGAAAACTACGAATTGCCATATTATACAATTTCTCCAACATACTCTGTGTGCAAAGACCACGGTTACTTGGCTGGCGAACAATACGTTTGCCCAATCTGCGGTGGCAAAACAGAAGTAAACAGCCGTATCACAGGCTACTATCGTCCTGTTCAAAACTGGAACGACGGCAAATCACAAGAGTTTAAAGACAGAAAAGAATACAACATTGGCACAAGCAAATTCACAGGCAAAAAAGCAGGCGTTGCACAGGTAGAAGTTAAAGACTTTACTTACAGCAACAGCAAAGACAAACAACTTTTGCTCTTTACAATGCAAAACTGCCCACACTGTGTAGAAATTAAAAAATATCTTAAAGAACTCGGCATTAACTATATCGAAATTGACTGGGAAGCAAGCGAACAAAACGCAAAACTTGCAAAACAATATGGCATCATTTTTGCCCCAACAATGGTAGTTGTAAGTGGTGACCAAGCTCAAGTATTTGCAAGACCAGAAAACATTCGCAAGTTTATTGAAAGCTGATTGATATTTTTACAAACTAATTAACAAAACAAAAAAAGCACAACCAAATCGGTTGTGCTTTTATTTTTGCAAATATCCACATAAAGCCTCCTTCGGATGAGGGAGGTGATGAGCAAATGCGAAACGGAGGGAGTTGAAGGGTATTAAGGAAAGACTTTAATTTTATCTCGTAGGGGCGAGCATTGCTCGCCCACAAAAAAAGGACGACAATTTGTCGTCCTTTTGCTTTTTATTTTCTTTTTGGATAAGGTTCGGGATTATCTGTTAAACCCAAAATATAATCGACAGACACAAAATAAAACTCTGCAAGTTTCATCAGCATTTCCAGCGAAGGTTGCCTTGCACCTGTTTCATATTGCGAATATGTGTTTTGGCTTATTCCCAACTCTTTTGCGAGTTCGCTTTGAGTTATATTTTCTTTTTCTCTCAACTCTTTGAGAACAATTTGATATTCCATATTGTTATTATTACCAAATCGCAAAACGAGATATTGCAAAATATCTCAATATGAGATAGAATGGAGAAAATATTTATATAACGAGATTAAAAACGGGTTATCAATACGCTTTTGTTTAACTTTTTGTTTCATTCAACTTTTTATTCTTTTTTAGCTGTTTTTTATTTGTTTTATGGGCGTTTATTGGTTGCCCGTTTTTATTTTGCAAAAAAGTGGCGTTATAGTTGTTTTTGGGTTATAATGTGTTTATGAAAAAATTGCTTTCTTTTGTTATCTGCATAGTTTTGGCGTTTGTTGTTGCTTTTGGTGGTGGCAACGACGTTTGTGCTGTTCAAGAAAGGGTTGACAAAGCATTGTATAACTTCAACACAGAAAGCATAGTCAGCCTTGTTGGTGCAAATGCCAACGATGCTTTTGATGAGATTGAAAAAGAGTTTAACAAAATTGACAAAACTTTTTCGCTCAACGAAAACAGCCAAATTAAAAAACTTAACGAGCAGGGATATCTGCTTGATGCAGGTGACGAGGTTGTTGGTCTTTTGCAAAAGGCAAAAGAAATTTATGCACTCACAAACGGTGCGTTTAACCCTGCAACCTACTTGCTCACAGACTTGTGGCAACTTTCTTCACGATTCAGCGACAACTCTGATGATTTTGAACCACGCCCATACGACAGACCGTTGTATACTTTGCCAGATGACAAATATATAAACGCATTCAAACAACTGCTCAATTTTGAAGATATCGTCATTGACGGAAATGACGTTTATTTGCCTGACAACAAAGTGACTGTTGACGGTGTTGACTATTCAATGCAAATTGACCTTGGTGGCATAGTTAAGGGCTATGCTGCACAACGTGCCCGTGAAATTGCAAAAAGTTTTGGAATAACAAACGGATACGTGAGCCTTGGTGGCAGCAGCATTGTGTTTTTTAACAATGCCAATTCAAAAGACGGCAAATATGCAGTTGGCATTTTAGACCCAGATAATGCAACGGGTTATTATGCAAAAACAAACGTGCAAAACGTAAGCATGTCTACAAGTGGCGACTATCAGCCGGGCAAATATTTTGAGCTTGACGGCAAAAAATATTGCCACATTATCGACGGCAAAACAGGTGCACCTGTTGACACGGGTATTCGCACGGTATCAATTTTGTGCAATGACCCTGTTCTTGCCGATGCTCTTACAACAGCCGTTATGGTAAAGGGTTTTGACGATGCAAAAACTTTTGTTGCAAGTGAATATTTCAAAGCAAACGATATAAAAACTGCATTTGTGTTTGAAAAAGACTGGTTGTTTGGCAGTCGATACGAAATGATTTGCAACGTAGAAAAAGGGTTTTTTAACGTAACGAGCAACAACGTTACCGTTTGCGGATATATGAGCGACGGCAAACTTGTTTATCACCCAACGCAAGCAAACCTTTGGCTTGCAATAACAGTCGTTGCAATCGTTGCCATAGCTTTCGTTGTGGTTGCAGTTAAAAAATCGCAGTCACACCAAAAACCAAACTTTAAAAAGCAAAAATTTTTTAAAAAGGCAGACG
>JAFVQA010000001.1 GCA_017505015.1 Clostridia bacterium | reverse complement strand
TATTTTTCATTTTCTTTTTTATCTTCTTCATTTATTCCAAGAAGTTTTTTAATGCGATTGATTTTTGAATGAGCGGCCTTTTCGCCTGCCAGAACAGCTTCTTTAACCGTTTTAACCTGAAATTGACTGCCATCCATTTTAGGCACGATCACAACGTCGCCATGGCTATACATTTTTTTGGTGTTTTTCCAGTCGAGCACATCGAAAGTGCGAAACAAAACCTGAAAGATTGATGGATTTTCCACAAAATCGCCATGATCACCCAAAGCATCTACCAAAACGATAACGTCTGGTGCAAATTCATCCAAAGCATCTATCGGCAAACGGCAAAGCACACCACCGTCAACAAGAATCATTTTTCCTTTTTTTACATGTTGAAAAATGCCAGGAATAGACAGACTTGCCCTTACGCCGTCGATAAGTTTGCCATGATTGAAAATGTATGGCTCGCCTTTGTTAAGGTCAACTGCAACGCAGCGGAAAGGAATTTTACATTCTTCAAATGTTTTAACCTTGAGATATTTGTTAATGAGTTTTGCACTCTTTTTTCCTGTAAAAAAGCCACCTGATTTTATTGGGCGCAGATTCACGTCCATAATATCGCTTATTTTAAGTTTTGCAAGCGCTTGTTCCATTTCTTCGACAGACATGCCAGAAGAATAACACGCACCAACAACAGCCCCCATAGAACTGCCTGCAATATAATCGATTGGAATTCCGTTTTGTTCAAACATTTTTATAACGCCAACGTGACAAGCACCCCTTGCACCGCCAGCGCCAAGAACAAGCCCAAGTGTCTTTCTTCTTTCACTCATAAGGCCAATCCTCCACTCATAAAAATAAATATGCAAAAAGTCAACCCTAAAAAAGTCAACCTATTTTTTTGTTTTTGTATAGTTTTGTGCATTGCAATTTTTGTATTAAATCCAACTAAATATATGCAATCTGTCACAAATGGGTTAATAGTATGGGCAACCGCAGTTGTTCCTGCATTATTGCCCTTTTTTGTTTTGAGCAAACTGCTTTCAGAACTTGATTTTTTTTCACCTTTTTGCAGATATATATCACCTGTCACCAAAAAGTTATTTAATGCACCTGCAATATCCGGTTATATATTTTTAATAAGTATAATATCCGGATATCCAGTTGGAGCGAAACTGATACAGGAATATCACAAAAACAACTTGCTCACAAAAAATCAATGCAGAAAAATATCAACTTTCACCTCGACAAGCGGACCTCTTTTTGTAATTGGAACAGTTGCGGGTGGTTTTTTTAACGACAGAAAACTTGGTTTTATCCTGTTTGCTTGCCACATTTTATCTGCAATAATTTGTGGAATCTTGCTCAAAAATTTTTATTGCTGTGATGATAACACCACAGCCGTTAAAAATCAAGAATATATTTCTAAAAATATTTTAAATGACACGATATATTCTGCCATATCAGGAATATTGACCATAGGCGTTTTTATATCGCTGTTTTTTATGATTGCAGATATGTTGCCAATAAGTAAAATATCAAACGATACCCTGCAGGGTTTTGTTACAGGTCTGCTCGAAGTAACTCACGGTTGCCAGATGATATCAAAACTAAACCTGCCTTTTGCCACAACTGCAATATTGTGCCAGACTATGATATCTTTAGGCGGACTTTGCATTGCTTTGCAAAGTTACAGTTATCTTAAAGAATGTGGCATTGGTTTTACTCAAATAATATTCAACAAAGCATTACAGGCAAGTGTGGCAACTGTTTTAACCTTTGTTGCTTGCCTGTTATTTTGAATAGATTTTTGAAACTCTTTCAACAATCTGGTCTGGAATATATTTTGAAACATCTTTGCCCAAAGCCAAAAGTTCTCTCACAAATGAAGATGACAAAAAGCCCATATTGTCACTACAAGGCATAAACAACGTTTCTATGCCGCCAAGTTCTTTATTAACGCTTGATTGCAACCTTTCATAGTCGAAGTCAACGGCATTGCGAACACCTTTTACAATGCAATCTACGCCCTTTTGGTTGCAAAAATCAACAAGCAAACCTTCGTAAAGAACGACTTGCACGTTATCAAAAGACACACAGTCTTTAACCATCTCATATCTTTCCTGACCACAGGCAAAAGTATTTTTGCTTGCATTTTTTGACACCACCACGTAAACTGTGTCAAAAGTTTTTGCAAGTCTGTTAACTACGTCTAAATGGCCTTTTGTAAATGGATCAAAAGTGCCTGCAAACACACATTTACTCATTATCTTCCCTCACGTAAAAAACCATAGTTACGTTGCCCATTTTTCTGCTTTGTTTAACGACAAGACCATCGGCATAAAATTCGCGCTTGTCTTCTGTAAGTTTTTCTACAATAGCAACACCGTCTTTTTTAAGCAATTTTTTTTCTGCAATCATTTCAAGAGCAGTCTGGGCATGATCACCTGCATACGGTGGATCAATGTATATAAAATCAAATTTTTCGGGTGGCTGTTTTTTTAGCAATTGCTTGAAATCACCTTCGTAAACGAAAGAATCTATGCCAAGATTTTTAAGATTTGTTTTTAATACTTTTAAACTATCTCTGTCCCAGTCGCAAAAGATAACTTCGTTTGCACCACGACTTACAGCCTCGATGCCAACGCCACCACAACCCGAAAACAAGTCTAAAAAAGTGCAACCCGGAACGTCAAACTGAATGATGTTAAACAACGTTTCTTTAATACGGTCCAAAGTTGGTCTGACCTTGTCGTTTAACGGAGACATTAATCTTTTTCCTTTTAATCTGCCACTGATAACTCTCATAATTCACCTATAATTTGACTTTCTGAAACTATACAATGCATTTTAACGTCATATTCACCAACAAGGATTGGCTCATTTTGAATTTGAACGTCAAATGCAAGTGCAACTCTTTTTGCCGTTGTGCCCACAAAATATCTGTCGTAATAACCTTTGCCATAACCCATGCGATTAAGATCGTAATCAAACACACTGCCAGGAACTATTATCAGGTCAATATCCTGCTTGTCCACCACGTTTGATGCGTCTTTTGGCTCGGCTATACCATATTTGTTGTCATATGTCATATCAGACGTATTTTGTATAGCCACGGCATCCATCATACAATCTTTTTTACAAACAGGAACACAAACTTTTTTGCCCTGCTTAAAACAAGTTTTCAAAATGAGGCTTGTGTCAACCTCGCTGCCAAACGAAAGAAAAACAAACACGGTTTTTGCTTTTTTAAAAAAATTACTTTTTAAAACCGTTTCGCAAATTATTTGTGATTTTTCACCTTTGTTTGCCAGCTCGTCTCTTTTGGCAAGAACTTTTTTTCTCAAAAAAATTTTGTCTGTCATCGTTCCCTCAGGTTGCACAATATTTCATATGGTATTGTATCACAATTTTTAGCAATTTCACCTGCTTTGACAACATTTTTATTATATTTGCCTAAAATAACGACTTTGTCACCTTTTTTTAGCAAATTATCACGATTGTTTATCATAATCATATCCATACAGGCATTGCCAACAACATCCATTTTTCCATAGCGTGACAGAATTTGACCGTTATAACGTCTTGGCAAACCGTCACCATAGCCGCAATCTGCAATAGCAATTGCACAATCTCTGTCCGCCACAAAACAACCGTTATATCCTGCTAGTTCGCCCGCTTTTAACTGTTTTGTTTCTATAATTGTTGCCACAACTTTTTTGCAATCGTTATATAAAGCAAGACCAACTCTCACCATATCAAAATGAAATGCAGGTGCACAAAAAAAGTTTGAACTGTTGCAAATGTGCAGCAAACATTGCGGATAAACCTCTTTTGCAATTTTTGACATTTTGCAAAAGTTGTTAAACTGATCAAAAGTGTTTTTTACATCGCAATTAACGTCGCTTGCAAAGTGCGAATACACCCCTTGAACACAGATATTTTTTCTTTTACATTCCTTTAACAACTGCAAAAATTCGTCATTATCTTTAACACCGATACGATTCATTCCGCTGTCAATTTTAAGGTGCACTTTTACCCCTGCACGAAATATTTTTTTAACATCGAACAAGTTGCAAAGAGTGAGTGAAATATTGTTTTCAGCACAAATTTCAACCTGATTTTTTGTATAACTCGGATCCAAAACAAGAATTGGTTTTGTAATTGAATTTTGTCGCAAAACAAGCCCTTCATCCACTTTTGCAACTGCAAAATAATCCACCTCATTTTGAATTGCAATTGCTGACTTTACAATGTCGTGACCATAGGCATTTGCTTTTACCACGGCACAAAGTTTAACGTTTTTGTTGAGTTTTGTTTTAACCTTTTTAACGTTTGAAACCAATTGCTTATAGTTAACGAAAATTTGCATAAAAAAAACTCCTTTGGGGTGGTTTTTTCCAACAACCCC
>JAFVQA010000030.1 GCA_017505015.1 Clostridia bacterium | reverse complement strand
GATGAAGCTAAGGGTATCTACGTTTACGAATTGCGTAAGTTTATGCGTTCAAATAACTGCACATGCTTTACGCAAAAGCCAGTGGTTAAAAAGGGTCAGGTTGTAAATGTTGGCTCGATTATTGCCGACGGAGCTGCAACAGATGATGGTGAATTGGCTTTGGGTAAAAATGTTCTTGTAGCATTCATGCCTTGGAATGGTTATAACTTTGAAGACGCTATTTTGTTGTCGGAAAAGTTGATTAAAAACGACGTGTTCACATCAATCCATATCGAAGATTACGAATGTACTGCACGCGATACAAAGCTTGGTATGGAAGAAATTACACGCGATATTCCAAATGTGGGTGAAGAAGCTTTGAAGAATCTCGATTCAGAAGGTGTAATTCGCGTTGGTGCAGAAGTAAAGCCAGGAGATATCTTGGTTGGTAAAATCACACCAAAGAGCGAAACAGAGCTTGCCCCAGAAGAAAAACTTTTGCGTGCAATTTTCGGTGAAAAGGCATCGGATGTTAAAGATACATCGTTGACTGTTCCATCGGGCGTAAAAGGTATCGTGATGGACGTAAAAATCAATAGAAAGTCTGAACACGAAAACGAAAAGCAAAATCCAAGCGATAAGCGTCGCCGTATAAGAAAGATTAACGAAAAGCATCGCAACGATACAAAGAATTTGCATTCGGAGCTTACAGATGCGCTTTCAAATATCTTGTTGGGTGAAAAAATTCCGCTTGATGTTCGCAATTCAGAAACAGGCGAAGTTATCATTCCACAAAATAGAAAAATCACAAAAACACTTCTCAGAAGCTTGGCATCGGTTCCAAATCAAATTGCAATTGATGCATCGCCAGTTCGTAATAAAATTATGAACATTGTTGAGCAGTTCCAGTTGAAGTTTAAGGAAATCGATAACGAAAGAGATCGTCAGCTTGATTCAGTTGAAAGTGGCGTTGCAAGCGAAAATAGTGTGATACGCTCGGTAAAGGTTTATATTGCAATTAAGCGTAAGATTCAAGTTGGTGATAAAATGGCTGGTCGCCACGGTAACAAAGGTATTGTTGCACGTATTGTTCCAGAAGAAGATATGCCATATCTTCCAGATGGTACACCAGTTGAAATCTGCTTGAATCCGATGGGTGTTCCATCGCGTATGAATGTTGGTCAGGTTTTGGAAACTCACTTGGGTTGGGCATGTAAGCAACTTGGTATAAAGGTTGCAACGCCAATTTTTGATGGTATCAGTGAAAAGAATATTCGCGAATATCTTGTGCAGTCGGGTATGCCAGAAAGTGGTAAAATACGTCTTATCGATGGTTTGACAGGCGAGTACTTCGACCAAGATGTCGTAGTTGGCTACATTTATATGATGAAGCTCAATCACCTTGTAGCAGATAAGATTCACGCTCGTGCAGTAGGTCCATACTCGTTGATTACGCAACAGCCATTGGGTGGTAAAGCACAATATGGTGGTCAGCGTTTCGGGGAAATGGAAGTTTGGGCGCTGGAAGCGTATGGTGCTGCGTATATCTTGCAAGAGCTTTTGACAGTAAAGTCGGACGACTTGCAGGGAAGAACAAAGATTTACGAACAGCTTGTTAAGGGCGACGGCTCGTTGCAGGCTGGTACGCCGCAATCGTTCAATGTTTTGATGAAGGAAATTCAGGCTTTGGGCTTGAATGTAAAACTCGGAAACAAGGACGAGCAATAATACTGAAGTAAGGAGTATTTTATGGAAGAAATTAACACCACAAATCAGACTAATCAGGCGAGAGAATTTTTAGGTTTTGATAGCGACAAGCGTTTCGATTGCGTGTCAATTGCGCTTGCGTCGCCAGATACAATCAAGAGCTGGTCGCGCGGGGAAGTAAAAAATCCGGAAACAATCAATTACAGAACTTTCAAGCCAGAAGTAGGAGGTTTGTTCTGTCAGAAAATTTTCGGACCAGTGCGCGATTATGAATGTGCTTGCGGTAAGTTCAAAAGAATAAGATTTAAAGACCAAGTTTGCGATCGATGCGGCGTTGAAGTAACAACAAGCCGTGTGCGTCGTGAGCGTATGGGGCATATTGAGCTCGCAGTGCCAGTTGCACACAT
>JAFVQA010000029.1 GCA_017505015.1 Clostridia bacterium | reverse complement strand
TGAGTGGAAATTTTTCAAATATTCCACACTTGAATAAAAATCAATTCGTACCAAAAGACGCCAAAGGTGGAAAACTTGTTTGGGAAACACTTGTAAGAAAAACACCTAATATTCGTTTGGTTTTATGTGGACATTCCGACAATCCTAAAACATACGAGCTTGAAGGAAATTCATCGTTCAGAACCGATACGAACGATGCTGGCAAACAAGTTCATGCTATGTGCTTTGCTATGCACGGACGCAAATACGATGGTCATGGTGCTGATGGTTGGTTGCGAACACTTGAGTTTTTACCAGATGCGAAAACTGTAAAAGTTTCTACATTTTCGCCATATCTTTTTTACTCGATGCGAACAAAATTAGATTCGCGCGCAACCGATAAAAAGAACGAGTTTACATTCCAAATAAAGTAAAAAAAATAAAAGCAATCGTTTGATTGCTTTTTTGTTTTAGAAAATTTAAGAATTAACCAATCGCTAAATTTAACGCACTCAACTTTGCTTGCGTTTGTTTTTACGCAAAATCGATTGTTTGTTTGTCGTGCGAAATTATCACAGGCTTACCCCATGCAGCTTCAGCACGAGCTTCTTCAAACTCGCGATTATTACGCATATGACGCCCATGGTGCATAAATAGAACATCCTTAACTGCGTTCGGATAAACTTCTTTTAAATTGCGACAAAGATTTTCAGCATCGTGGTGTCCTGTTTCAAGCATAATCAAATCGGCACCACCATCGTTCAAGAAAGGAGCAAGGTCGTGCAACGATTTTATATCGCCCGAAAATATTATCGACTTTTTTACTGACGCAATTTTTATTCTGTATGAATACGATGGCAACGAACCATCTTTGCGTGGTTTCATGTGTCGGTTTGTTATTGCTTCTACAGAAACGTCGCCATCGTTGTAAACTTCGCCCACTTTTAACGTTTGAACATTTACATACTTTTGCGTTCCCATTCCTGCTGTCGAAAACAACATCGCCGCATTCACCATTTCTGGTGCCGATGTATAAATGTTTAACGAATACGCAACTTTACCTCTGTAAAGCCAACGGATTTTATTTACAGTTGTAAAGAAATCTGCAAGCCCAATAAAGTGGTCGGCATGTGGGTGCGATAAAAACATATTCTTTGCTTGCAGAACATCTAAGCCCATATTGTGTGCTGTCCACGAACAATACACACCAGCATCGAACCACAACAACTCGCCATTAGGTTTTTCCAAAACCCAAGATGTATGATTATTCTTTGGTGTTGGCTCGGAACCTGCACTTGTGCCAAGCATATGAATACGCCATTTGCCACACGCTTTTACCTGATAATCTTTTAACAATATCGGATTTTTCTTCCACCAAGCTTTGCGATGCGCTTTTGCTTCTTCAATGCTCATTGAAGCATACATTTTCTTTTTATCTGAAGATGCCGACAACACTGAGCATGCTGACGAAAACATTGTTGATATCAACATTGCCGACTTTACAAAAAAACGTCTTGTATATTTTGTCATAACTATGAGATTTTTACTGATTGTTTATCGTGTGCGAAAATTATTGGTTTGCCCCAAACTGCTTCAGAGCGAGATTTTTCAAATACTATATTTTGCCTACTAAACGTTGCAATGTGCAAAAACACAATATCTTTCACTGCGTTAGGATATTTTGTTTTTAGCTCCGAACAAATTTTTTCG
>JAFVQA010000028.1 GCA_017505015.1 Clostridia bacterium | reverse complement strand
TCTCGTCAAAGATACTGGGGTGCACCTATCCCGGTTGTTCACTGCCCACACTGTGGTGCAGTTGCCGTGCCAGAAGAACAGTTGCCAGTTGAACTCCCATACGACGTAAACTTTACACCAGACGGAACAAGCCCACTTGCAAAACATCAGGGCTTTATGAACACAAAATGCCCAAAATGTGGTGCAGATGCAACTCGTGACCCAGACACTCTCGATACTTTCGTTTGCAGCAGCTGGTATTTCTTGAGATATCCAGATGCTCACAATGCCGAAGAAGCTTTCAACAAAGAGTGGATAAACAAAATGCTCCCTGTTGACAAATATATCGGTGGTGCAGAACACGCATGTATGCACTTGTTGTATGCTCGTTTCTTTACAAAAGCATTGCGTGACATGGGTTATCTTGACTTTGACGAACCATTTACTTCACTTGTTCACCAAGGCGTAATTTTGGGTTCAGACGGTTATAAAATGAGCAAATCACGTGGCAACGTTGCCAGCCCAGACGATTTTATTCAAATTTATGGCAGTGACGTTTTCCGTGTTTACCTTGGCTTTGGCTTTAACTATATCGAAGGTGGCCCATGGAGCGACGACGGTATCAAGGCTATTGCAAAATGGATGGACAGGGTAGAACGCATTGTTCTCAAGTCTAACGAAATCAAGGGTGGCAAAACAGATATGGGCAAGGCAGAAAAAGAACTTGACTATATCCGCAACCACACTATCAAAAACGTAACAGAAAATTACGAAGTGTTCAGCTTTAACACAGCAATCGCAAGACTTATGGAACTTGCAAACGCTTTGTCAAAATATGGCGACAGCAACGACGTCAACGCAAAACTCTATCGTGACACTTGCGAAGATCTCATCAAAATGCTCGCACCACTTGCACCTCACGTTTCAGAAGAATTGTGGGAACAACTTGGCAACGAATACAGCGTGTTTAACCAAAAATTCCCAACTGTAAACGAAAAAGCATTGGTTAAAGACGAAGTTGAAATCGTTGTTCAGGTAAATGCAAAAATCCGTAGCAAAATCGTTATTGCAAACGGCATGGACAATAAAGAAATTGAAGCTATCGCTCTTGCAGACGAAAAAGTTAAAGCAGCTATCGAAGGCAAACAAGTTCGCAAAGTTATCGTTATCCCAGGCAGACTTGTTAACATCATTGTAGGTTAATAAATAACGAATAAAAACAATATAAAAAGCACAGCCAAACTGGTTGTGCTTTTTTGTTTTGGATATTGACATTGGCATAGCTAATGGTTAAAATTTATTTGTAAACAATTTTGATAAAAGAGGTGTGTTATGAACAGATTTTTCAAATACACAAAAATATTGTTGATAGCAATATTATCTTTAAGTTTGTCACTTTTGTTTGTAGCCTGTGGTGAAGATAACTGTGAGCATGAATATAACAGTCCAGTGATCACGCAGTCAGCAACATGTGACACGGCTGGCTCACAATCAAAAACGTGCAAACTTTGTGACAATGTGATTGAAGAAAGCATTGCTGCACTTGGTCACAACTATTCAGAATGGGTTATAACAACACAACCGGCTTGTCAAAGCGAGGGGGTCAACACCCAAACGTGCAACAGATGTGGTCACGAAAAAACACAAAGTATACCAGCAACCGGTCATACGATAGGCACAAACTATGACGATACAAAACACTGGAAAGAATGTATAAAATGCGGTGGCCAGCAATCTGACGAAGGATATCACTCAATGCAAAACAGCCAGTGCACCGTTTGTGGATATCAAGAAGGGCCTGCGTTGATATATGAGTTGTCTCAAGACGGTTTATATTATTCCATCACGGGTTATGAAGAAGGTGCAATTACAAATGGCAGATTTGTTATTCCTGCTATGTATAATGGCAAACCGGTAAAAGAAATTTCGTGGCTTGCGTTTGGCTCTGCACCTATGCAGGAGGTTGTTATCTCAGAGGGGATAGAAGTTATTGCGAGTAACACGTTTTTTGGTTGCTATAGTCTGGAAAAAATATATTTACCATCAACAATAAAAAAGATAGATGGAGAACTTATTGGCAATACTTATCATCCAGTTGAAATACATGTTGCAGACTTAAACAAGTTTGTAGAGATAGAGGTTGGTTACAATCCGATATTTGGCACACAGATTGACTACAAACTTTTTGCAAACGATCAGCTTGTAACTTCGTTTGTTGTGCCAGAGTCAATGACGGTTGTTCCAAGTGTTTTCAGAGAATATGGGTATCTTACAAGTGTCGTTTTGCACGATAAAGTAACGAAAATTGGCGACAGGGCATTTAAAGACTGCAAAAACCTCAAAACTATCAATTTGACTGACAGTGTGATTGAAATTGGTGCAAGTGCTTTTGAAAGAAGTGGACTAGCTCAAATCACAGGGCATCAAAACGTCAAAATAATTGGTGAATCTGCATTTAATTCTTGCAGTTATATGACTCAGTTTGATGTACCTGCAAATTGCGAAAGCATTGGAGCAAATGCATTTGCTGAGTGTTCTGCGCTTGAAACAGTGACTTTCGGTTTTCAGTCAAAGCTTAAAAGCATAGGAAATATGGCGTTTTTTGGTTGTACTTCAATTGAGCAACTTGCATTGCCAGACAGTGTTACTTCAATAGGAGAATTGGCATTTGCATTTGCACAGCTTACAAATTTTGTGGTTGGTAAAAATGTAACTGAGCTTGGTTGGAATGTTTTGATGGGATGTCAAAAGGTGGAGAGCATCAAAATAGAAAAAGTTTCAAACTTTAGTTTTTTGCCGTATTTCTTTAATGAAGACAATCCTTCTTTGACATCTTTTATTGTAGACAACATTGATGATTATGCACAAGTAGGTTTTTCTAATGAATTTGCTCATGTGTTTAAAGGAGGAGCAAAACTTTATGTTGGTGATAAACAAGTGACACAACTTGTTTTGTCAGAGGGTATCACAAAAATTGCACCTTATGCTTTTAGTTTTCTTGAGTTTGGAGATGTGTGTATACCATCAAGTGTAAAAACAATTGGTGAAGGTGCATTTATGCAACAAGAAAACAGCACGGCATTAAAGAAAATATCTTTTGCACAAGGCAGTCGGCTTGAAACAATTGGAGTCATGGCATTTGCAAACAGCAATATAGAAAGCATTGTTTTGCCTGATGGTTTGCAAACCATCGAAAACAGGGCTTTTTATGGCTTGACTCAACTTAAACAAATCAAAATACCATCTTCGTTAAAAACTATTTTGTCAGAAGTGTTTGACAAATGTGCCGAAGGAATTAGGGTTGATATCGATAGTCTTGATGATTATATGAATATAGAGATTAACAAGCCAGAAAAATCACTTTTTAACAATGCAGAACTTTATCATAATGGTCAACTTGTTACGAGTGTGAATATTGATAAACAAACTGTTTATCCTTGGTTTAGTGGAATAAAATCAATTGTTGAAGTAACCTTTGGACAAAATGTAAAAACAATCGGAGCATGTTCATTTGTTGGTTGCAGTATTGAAAATCTTTATATACCAGCAAACGTGACAGATGTGCAGCAAAATGCATTTGCAGATTGCACAAAACTTAAAATTGCAGACTTTGCTGATGATTGTAATTTAAAAAGTCTTTATGGTGTTTTTGCTGGCTGTACTGCGCTTGAAAGTGTTGAGATACCAAATGGAACAGTGAATATAGACAGAATAACCTTTGGGTGTACAAACCTTAAACAACTGATAATACCTGCAAGCGTGATTTCTTTTGCTGAAGTGGCAACAGGCTGCACTTCTTTACAGTCAGTTGTGTTCGAAGATGGTAGCAAAGTTACAGGGCTTTATTCAAACCCATTTAAAGATTGCATCAATTTGACTCACGTTGTTTTGCCTCAAAATCTTGTTGAGATAAGTTATGGGGCGTTTGAGGGTTGCTCAAAACTTGAAAGGATAATAATTCCTTCTAGTGTGAATTCAATTTGTTCAAATGCATTTAGAGATTGCACAAGTCTTTCGCAAATCATTTTGCCAGCAGGTGTCAAAACTGTCGAATACAATGCTTTTCATGGTTGTGATAACCTTACAATTTATTGCGAAGCAACAAGTAAACCATCTGGTTGGTACTATGATTGGAACAGCAATAGACCTGTTTATTGGTACAGCGAAACTCGACCAGTGGCAGAGGACAACTATTGGCACTACGTTAACGGTGTTGTTACAAAATGGTTTAACAGTGAATCATCATCTGCTCCTAATGTAAGTGGTGGAAATTGCTAATTATATTGGTTATTAAATTTAAAATACAAACAAAAAAGGGGCTTGAAAAAGCCCCTTAAATTTTCAACTGTGATTAAAAAGCCTTCTCCTTGGTCAAAAGGAGA
>JAFVQA010000027.1 GCA_017505015.1 Clostridia bacterium | reverse complement strand
CGTATATCCACTTGTTTTTGTCAAAAGTTTTGTCTGCAATTTTTTCAAACAAATCAAAATTGTCAAGATATTTTAATATGCGTAGCAAATTGCCTGCATCAAAACAAGTCTCGGCATATTGCTCAACAAACAAAGAAAGACTTTTTTTGGTTTGCCTTTTCTTTAAATGCTCTGCAATATATTCTATGTAAAACAGTTCGGTGGCTTCTTTTATTACGTCATAGTCATAGTCACGCATTGCCTGCTCAAACAACTCAAATGCTTTTGTTTTGCAGGTGATGCGTGGTGCTTTTGACAAAACCCTTTCGCTTTGCGGTTTGTGAGTGACAATTATTTTATATTTTGTTTTTATCAGTTCGTCTGCCCTTTTAAAGCCGTTTGATGCCTTGTCTCGATCGATATCTTTAACGACAAAAAACAACTCCTCCCCGTTGCAATGCAAGGTTATCGTGTCGTTTTTGTCAACAAACCTCAACTCATCAATATCATCAAGATAAAATGGATTTGACGTTTTTGCAATTTCAAACAGCCCCTCGTTCACATCAACAACAAAATCTTCGTTTTCTACAGCTTGTGGTTCATAGTCAAAAATTTCAAAATCGTCCGGAGCAAAATGCAGATGACTGCCATCTATTGACTGATGGAAAGTGAAACTTGCATAGTCATAGTCACCCATTTTGCCATATGCCTCTGCCATGACACCACCCCAGCCACGCTGAGAATAGCACCTTTTTCTGCCATCGTTGAGCACAGGCACAACACCATCCCAGCTTTCCTGATGATGCCAGCCAGAAAACAAATATCCGTGCTTTTTTATTTCGTCAATGATGGCATTTCGCTCAGCAAAGCCGAGTGTGTTGCCACTGTCTAAAATTTCGCTGTTGTCATAATAGGTCCAGCCGATAACTTTGTATTTCATAAAGTTATACTCCCCTGTTGCAATAAATATGGGTTTATATCAATCTTTGCGTTCAAGACGAACAAGTGTCTCGACGTTGTTTGTCATTGGAAACATGTCCCAAGGTTTGCAATAAGTTACTTCGTAAAGAGATGACAAATCTTTTACGTCACGGGCAAGGGTTGCGCTGTTGCAACTTACGTATACCACGCTTTTTGGTTTTGCCTGCAAAATTGTGTCTTTGGTTTGTTTGTCAAGACCTTTGCGTGGTGGGTCGACCACAAGAGCAACTTTGGCATATTTGTCACAAAGTTTTTTAAGTTCTATATTAACGTCGCCACATATGTTGGTTAGGTTGTCAAGCCTGTTGATTTGTTTGAGTTTGTCTGCATCTTCAACAGCCTGTGGCACAATTTCTATACCAAACGTTGGCAGACCTGTTTTTGCAAGCACACCACTCATTATGCCTATGCCAGAAAAAGCATCTACGATAATATCGCAATCGTTTGTGTCCACAAGTGAAATTGCCTGGTTGTAAATTTTGTCCCTTATGTCGTCGTTGACCTGAAAAAAGCTGTTTGGTTGCAGGTTGAATTTAACCCCACAACACTCGCCTGAAATATGCTCTATGCCAGACAAATGAATTGTTTTGTCACCCAAAATGACGTTTGTGTGTTTTTTGTTGATATTTATAAACAAGCCGTAACTTTTAAAATTTTCTGCAAGCAGTTTGTCAAGACTTTGCCAGTTGTCAAGTTTGTCGCCGTTGACAACAATTGTGACAAGCAATTGCTCGTTAACAAACCTTGCCACAAGATGACGGAGCAAACCTTTTTTTGTTTTTTCGTTATAAACAGAAAT
>JAFVQA010000026.1 GCA_017505015.1 Clostridia bacterium | reverse complement strand
CGACGAATATGGCATTGCACTCATTCAGCTTTTGCACAGTGGTGGAATCTCACCTTCTCAAATAGAAGGTACTATCGTTTCATCTGTTATTCCACAACTCAACTATACGATAGAACATATGATAGACTACTATCTCCACCAAAAACCAATGTTCGTGGGCCCTGGCATTAAAACAGGTCTTAACATTCAATACGAAAACCCTCGTGAAGTTGGCGCAGACCGTATTGTAAACTCTGTTTGTGCATTCAACAAATATGGTGGCCCTGTTATCACGGTTGACTTTGGCACTGCAACAACATTCAACGCAATCAGCCACGACGGCAAATTTTTGGGTGGTTGCATTTGCCCTGGTGTGAAAACGTCAATAGATTCACTCGTTCGTTCAACTGCAAAACTGCCAACTATCGAACTTGTAAAACCGAAAAAAATAATTGGCAAAAGCACTGTCACAAATATGCAGGCAGGCGTTACGTATGGCGTTGTTGGTCAGGTGAGATATATCATCGAAACAATGAAAAAAGAAATGGGCGAAAAGGATATCAAAGTTGTTGCAACGGGTGGTTTGTCAGAGCTTGTTAAAGACGAAGTTGGTCTTATCGACGTGGTTGACCGCAGATTGTCATTGGTTGGAATCAAAATGATTTACGACCTTAATACAGAAAAATAAAAATAATGCTTTTGTGTTTAGTCATCTTTGGTTGTGGCAAAAATACAAAAGCATTTTTAATATACACTTTCGAACATTTGTTCAAATAATTGTCAAAAATTTATAATTGGTATAAAATTGTTACAATGGAACAAAGAGATTTTAAATTAGCATCAAACTATAAGCCTTGTGGTGACCAACCACAGGCAATAAAGCAACTTGTCGATGGAATTAACAACGGCTTGCGCACGCAGGTTTTAAAGGGTGTTACGGGCAGCGGCAAGACTTTTACCATGGCAAACGTAATTGCCCAAACAAACAGACCTGCTCTCGTTATATCTCACAACAAAACCCTTGCGGCACAGCTTTGCAACGAGTTTCGTGAGTTTTTTCCTGACAACAGGGTAGAGTTTTTCGTCAGTTATTACGATTACTATATGCCGGAAAGTTATATTCCTGCACGTGACTTGTATATCGAAAAAGAAATGTCAATAAACGAAGAAATTGACAAACTTCGTCACTCTGCAACTTGTTCTCTTTTTGAAAGGAGAGATACTATAGTAGTTGCATCTGTTTCGTGCATATATGGTCTTGGTGCACCTGGCGAATATTACAAAATGAGCATATCGTTGAGGCCTGGTCAGCAACTTGACAGAGATACTCTCATAAGTCAGCTTATATCAATTCAATATCAGCGCAACGACATAGACTTTCATCGCGGAACTTTTCGTGTTCGTGGCGATATTGTCGAAATTTTTCCTGCCTCAAACAGCGACGTTGCCATAAGGGTAGAGTTTTTTGGTGACGAAATTGACAGGATAAGCGAAGTAGAAGTTGTGTCGGGCAGGCAAATTGCAACTTTGTTGCACTCTATCATTTTTCCTGCAAATCACTATGTTGTCGAGGGAGTTACTCTTGAAAAATCTGTTGCACAAATTGGCAGAGATATGCTTGACGAAGTTGCAGCACTCGAAAGTCAGGGCAAAGCAATTGAGGCACAAAGGCTTAAACAACGCACAAGTTACGATATGGAAATGATGTCAGAACTTGGCTATTGCAACGGCATAGAAAACTATTCGCGCTATTTTGATGGTCGCGAAAAGGGTCAAACGCCATATACTTTGCTTGACTATTTTCCAGAAGATTTCATTACTTTTATAGACGAAAGCCACATGACCTTGCCACAGGTAAGGGGAATGTATAACGGTGACCGTGCCAGAAAAGAAAACCTCGTTGGCTACGGTTTCAGACTGCAAAGCGCGTTTGATAACAGACCTTTGAGGTTTGAAGAGTTTGATGCCCGCATTGGTCAGATGATTTGCGTTTCTGCAACTCCAAACAAATATGAACTTGACCAAAGTGGTCAGGTTGTAGAACAAATCATTCGCCCGACAGGTTTGCTCGACCCGGAAATTTTCGTGCATCAGGTAGAGGGGCAGATTGACCACCTTATTGGCGAAATTAACCGCACTGTTAAAAACGGTGGCAGAGTTTTGGTAACAACACTCACAAAACGAATGAGCGAAAGCCTTACCAAATATCTCACAGAACACGGTATAAAGGTGAGATATATGCACAGTGATATCGACACTCTTGAACGTATAGAAATTATTGCAGACCTTAAAAAGGGTGTTTTCGACGTGCTTGTTGGCATCAACCTGTTGAGAGAAGGTCTTGATATTCCACAAGTGCAGACAGTTGCTATTTTAGATGCAGATAAAGAAGGCTTTTTGCGCAGTGAGTCATCGCTTATTCAAACCATAGGTCGTGCTGCCCGCAACGTAGACGGCAGAGTTATTATGTATGCAGATGTGGTTACAGACAGCATGAAACGCGCCATTGACGAAACAAACCGTCGCAGACAAATTCAGCACCAATACAACCTGGACAATGGCATCACTCCACAAACGATAAGACACAACGTAAAAAACACGTTGGAAATCACAAAAAAACAAACGCAGGAGTTCACAAAAGATCAACTGCCAAAACAAATAGAAATTGTTCGTTTGCAAATGCAACAGGCAGCAAACAATCTGGATTTTGAAAAAGCAATCGTTTTGCGAGAAGAATTGAATAAACTCGAAAAACAACTGAAAAAGTTAAAGAAATAGTGGCTGTTTTAAAGGTTGAATTTTCAAATCATTGCCGAAACAATCGTTTTGCGAGAAGAATTCAGCAAACTGGAAAAACAGCTTAAAAAATTAAAAAAATAAGTTAATTATAAAAACAACTTTCATTAAAGGCTTCTCCTTTAAAGGAGAAGCTGTCACGACAGTGACTGATGAGGTTGAAAAAACATAAAAACTATGAGAAACGACATTTATATTAAAAACGCAAAAGTAAACAACCTCAAGGGCATAGACGTTTCTATCCCACGTGACAAACTGGTTGTTTTCACAGGTATATCAGGCAGTGGCAAAAGCAGTCTTGCTTTTGACACTCTTTTTGCCGAGGGTCAAAGGCGTTACGTAGAGAGTTTGTCTGCCTATGCAAGACAATTTCTCGGTCAAATGGAAAAACCAGACGTAGAATATATCGAAGGTCTTTCGCCTGCAATTTCTATTGACCAAAAAACAACTTCGTCAAACCCTCGTTCAACGGTGGGCACCGTTACAGAAATTTATGACTATTTTCGTTTGCTTTATGCACGCGTTGGCACTCCATATTGTCCAAAATGTGGCAAAGAAATCCGCAAACAGACGGTAGACGAAATTTGCGATCAGGTTATGCAGTTGCCACAAGGCAAAAAAATAATGGTTATGGCTCCTGTAATCAGGGCACGCAAAGGCGAATATCAAAAACTGTTTGCCGACCTGAGAAAAAGTGGCTATGCACGTGTTAACGTAGATGGCAACAACTATCTGTTAGAAGAAGAAATTAAGTTAGACAAAAACGTTAAACACACAATAAACGTAGTTATAGACAGACTTGTTATCAAACAGGATATGCACAAACGCCTTGCAGACAGTGTCGAAACTGCATTGCGACTTGCAAACAATCTTGTGGTGATAGATGCCGAGGGCGAACAGACTTTGTATTCTGCAAGTTATGCCTGCCCTGACTGTGGCATTTCTATCGAAGAGTTCGAACCACGTATGTTCAGTTTTAACAGTCCGTTTGGTGCTTGTCCAGAGTGTAAAGGTCTTGGTTTTGTTATGGAGTTTGATGAGGATTTGATTATTCCTGACAAAACAAAATCGCTTGCCGATGGTGCAATAAAAATTTTTGGCGTGTCAATAGACGGTGGCGTTTTGTTTAAAGAACTCAGTGCCTTTGCAAAACACTATGGTTTTTCGCTTTATACTCCTGTTGAACAACTTTCAAAACAGGCATATGACATCATAATGTATGGCAATGGTGGCGAAGAGATAGAAGTAGAATATTCTACAAAATCATTTTCGGGCAAACTAAAATCAAGCTGGGAAGGCATTATGCCAATGATGACTCGCAGATATGCACAAACGTCTGCAGACTGGGTCAAGGCAGAATACGAAAAGTTTATGCGCACAACACCTTGTGACGTGTGCCATGGCAAAAGACTCAAAAACGAGAGCTTGTCTGTAAAAGTTGGTGGCAAAAACATTGCAGAACTTTGCGATATGTCAATTACAGACCTCAAACAGTTTTTTGCAAACCTCACGCTTGACAGCATGAAAAACAAAATTGCCGAAATGTTGCTTAAAGAAATCAACGCAAGACTTGAGTTTTTGGTGTCAGTTGGTCTTGACTATCTTACTTTGTCACGCAGCAGTGGCAGTTTGTCTGGTGGCGAGGCGCAACGCATTCGCCTTGCAACGCAAATTGGCAGTGGACTTATGGGTGTGCTGTATATTTTGGACGAACCAAGCATAGGTCTGCATCAGCGTGACAACGAAAAACTTATTGCAACGTTAAAACATCTTCGTGACCTTGGCAACACTCTCATTGTTGTAGAGCACGATGAAGACACAATTTTGTCTGCCGATCACGTTATCGACATTGGCCCGGGTGCAGGTGTGCACGGTGGTCAGCTTGTATATGCAGGTGACGTAGAGGGGCTTAAACAATGTGACGAATCAATAACAGGTCAATATCTGTCACATAAAAAATACGTTGCAACACCACAAACACGCAGGAGTCCTGACGGCAGATATCTTTCGCTCAAAGGTGCAGATATAAACAACCTCAAAAAGGTAAACGCAGATATCCCTGTTGGTCTGTTCAACGTGGTTACAGGTGTTTCTGGCAGCGGCAAAAGCTCGCTTATCAACGAAACGCTGTTGCCTGTTTTGACCGAAAAACTCAACCACGGCAGAAAACAACGTGCACAGTTTAAAGATATACAGGGGCTTGAACATTTTGACAAAGTCATTGCCATTGACCAAAGCCCAATTGGCCGCACACCAAGGAGCAACCCTGCAACTTATACAGGCATGTTCACTGCAATACGCGAACTGTTTGCTCAAACGCCAGATGCCAAAGAACGTGGCTACAAAGCAGGACGCTTCAGCTTTAACGTGCGTGGTGGTCGCTGCGACCATTGTGATGGCGACGGCATAATTAAAATAGAAATGAACTTTTTGCCAGACGTATACGTTCCTTGCGAAGTGTGCAATTCTCAACGCTATAATAAAGAAACTTTGCAGGTTAAATATAAGGGTAAAAATATTTCTGACGTGCTCAATATGACTGTAGAAGAAGCACTCGACTTTTTCCAGAATATTTCTGCAATCAAAAACAAACTGCAAACGCTTTATGACGTTGGTCTTGGTTATATCACGCTTGGTCAAAGTGCAACAACTTTGTCAGGTGGCGAGGCGCAAAGGGTAAAACTTGCAACTGAACTTGCAAAACGAAGCACGGGCAAAACTATATATATTCTTGACGAACCAACAACAGGTTTGCATGCAGCTGACGTAGACAAACTCATCAGCATTTTGCAACGTCTTGTGGCAGGTGGCAACACCGTTATCGTTATCGAACACAACCTTGACGTAATTCGTGTGGCAGACCACGTTATTGACCTTGGTCCGGAAGGTGGCGACAAAGGTGGAACAATTGTGTCAACAGGCACACCAGAACAAATTGCTCAAAACGAACAAAGTCACACAGGCAGATTTTTAAAACAGGCACTTGCCAACTATGACAAACAACAATAAAACAAAAAAGTCTTTCGCAATGAAAGACTTTTTATTTTTGTTATTGACTATATTTTTGTATAGTAGTAAAATAAATATACCCACAGGGGGTATATTGTATGGAAGAAAAAAAATGTTGTTGCTCAAAAACAACCCTTCGTGACGAAGAGGTCAAACACGACCTTATCGTGCGTTTAAACAGGATAGAAGGGCAAATAAGGGGCATAAAAAATATGGTAGAAAAAGATGCCTATTGTGCAGATATTCTCGTTCAGTCGTCGGCTGCAAGTGCGGCAATAAACAGTTTTAACCGTGAAATTATGGACAGTCACGTTAAAGGTTGCGTTGCAAGGGATATAAAACTTGGCAAAGACGAAGTTGTTGACGAACTTGTTGCTTTAATGCACAAACTTATGAAGTAGGTGAGAAATGAAAAAATATAATGTAACGGGCATGAGCTGTGCTGCATGCAGTGCCCGTGTTGAAAAAGCAGTAAAGGTGATAGAAGGCGTTGACTCTGTTTCTGTAAACCTGCTCACCAATTCTATGGTAGTAGAGGGCAGTGCTACGCCGGAAAGCGTTATTTCTGCAGTGGTTGCTGCAGGATACGGCGCAAGTCTTAAAGATGGCAAAACAGAAAATAAAATGCAAAACAGCCAGTTAGATGCATTAAAAGACAAAGAAACACCCGTTCTCATAAAAAGGCTTGTTGTTTCGCTTGGCTTTTTGTTGTTGCTTATGTACGTGTCAATGGGGCATGGCATGTGGGGCTGGCCGTTGCCAAAGTTTTTCGAGGGCAACTACGTTGCAATTGGTTTGTTGCAAATGTTGCTTGCCGTTATCGTTATGGTCATTAACCAAAAGTTTTTTGTCAACGGCTTTAAAGGGATAATTCATAAAGCACCAAATATGGATACTCTGGTGTCGCTTGGTTCTGCTGCGGCATTTGCTTACAGCACGGTGGCGCTTTTTCAAATGACAGGTTGCTACGTCAACGGCGATGTTGCAGGTGCTGCGCACTATATGCACGAGTTTTATTTTGAGGCAGCGGCAATGATTTTGGCACTCATCACACTTGGCAAAACGCTTGAGGCAAAATCAAAAGGTCGCACTACCGATGCGTTAAAAGGGCTCATGAGCCTTGCACCAGAAACTGCAACTATTATAGTCAACGGTCAGGAAAAAACCGTGCCTGTGTCACAAGTAAAAATAGACGACATTTTTGTGGTGCGTGCAGGTGACCGAATTCCTGTAGACGGCATTGTGATAGATGGTCACGGCAGTGTTGATGAGTCTGCACTTACAGGCGAAAGTATTCCGGTAGACAAACAAAAAGACGATCGCATTTCTGCTGCAACAACAAACAAATCTGGTTATATAAAGGCAAAAGCAACCCGTGTTGGCGAAGATACAACTCTTTCGCAAATTATAAAAATGGTGTCAGACGCATCTGCAACAAAAGCACCAATTACCAAAATTGCAGACAAAGTTTCTGGCGTGTTTGTGCCTGTGGTTATAACTATAGCAGTCGTTACATTTGCAATTTGGCTTTTGGTTGGGCAGACTTTTGGCTTTGCAATTGCAAGGGGTGTGTCTGTGCTTGTTATTTCTTGCCCATGTGCGCTTGGTCTTGCAACACCGGTTGCAATAATGGTGGGCAGTGGCAAAGGTGCAAAAAATGGCATTTTATTTAAAACTGCCGTGTCGCTGGAAGAAGCAGGAAAAATAAAAACCATTGCACTTGATAAAACGGGCACTATAACAAAAGGTTTGCCTTCTGTTACAGACGTTGTTTCTGCAAAAGGAACAACTGCAAACGATTTGCTTAAACTTGCCTATGCGCTCGAAGCAAAAAGTGAACACCCACTTTCTCATGCGATAGTAGACTATGCAAAACAACAAAAAATTTTGCTTGACGAAGTGAGTGAGTTTACAACCGTGCCGGGACGTGGACTTTGTGCAAACTATAACGGCAAACAGATTTATGGTGGCAACCTTGCATATATCAGCCAGTTTGTTTCACTTGACGATGTTGTTTCAAAACAGGCGCAAGACCTTGCAGAACAAGGCAAAACACCTTTGTTTTTTGCTTGTGAAAACAAGTTTGCAGGCATAATTGCCGTTGCAGACACAATAAAGCCAGACAGTGCCGAAGCTGTTGCCGAACTTAAACAAATGGGCATAAAAGTTGTTATGCTCACAGGCGACAATGCTCGCACGGCAAACGCAATTGGCAAACTTGCAGGTGTAGACGAAGTTATTGCAGACGTGTTGCCTGGTGATAAAGAAAGGGTAATAAAAGAGCTTTCTGCAAACGGCAAAGTGGCAATGGTTGGCGACGGCATAAACGATGCCCCTGCACTCACTCGTGCAGACACGGGCATTGCAATTGGTGCAGGTGCTGACGTTGCGATAGATGCGGCAGACGTAGTGCTTATGAAAAGCCAGCTTATCGACGTTCCTGCGGCAATAAAACTTTCGCGTGCAACTTTGCGAATTATAAAAGAAAACCTGTTTTGGGCGTTTATATACAACGCAATTGGCATTCCACTTGCGGCAGGGGCATTTATCTCGTTGCTTGGCTGGTCAATGAACCCAATGTTTGGCGCAGCCGCAATGAGCCTTTCAAGTTTTTGCGTTGTGTCTAATGCACTTAGGCTCAACTTTGCAAAACTTTACAAACAAAAACCACAGGAACAACAGACTGTTGAACCTGAAAATAATAATCAACAAAACGAGGAGAATAATTTTATGAAAAAAACAATTAAAATCAATGGTATGATGTGTGGCCATTGCGAAAAAGCAGTTAAAAAAGCGTTGGAAGCTATTGACGGTGTTGTTTCTGCCGTTGCCGATCACGAAAAAGATATTGCTGTGGTAGAACTTGACAAAGAAGTTGACAACCAACTCCTTATCGATGCAATTGTTGCCGAAGAGTTCGAAGTTGTTTCTATTGAATAAAACTGACAAAAATTTTATGTAATTCGTATAAAAACTGCCCAAAAAGCCTGTCTTGCGACAGGCTTTTTGTTTGTTAAAATATATGTTCCGGTGTTGGTACAATCTGGTGGGGCAGGTGCTCGCAAATGTCAATGAGCACCTGCATATATGCCATTGCTTCGTCATATTTTTTGTTTTTTACGTATGCCATACATTCTGACATGCGATAATTCAATTCAGAAAGGTCGGTGTGGTTCAAAAAAAATTCTACCTTTTCACGGGTTTCTTTCCAGCTGTTATAAACAACGTCAAAGTCTTTTTTCGTTATGGTTTTGTTTTCGGCAAGGGTATAGTTGTGTTCAAGTTGCGTTTTTAGGTTGTCAAAGTTGCTTTTAACAACAAACAGTTCGGCAAAACCTGCCCCAAGCATAAGCAAAAAAATCAACACTGCTGCAATCATTTGTTTAACCATTTGCCACCTCGTCAAGCTGTGTAACGAAAAACTTTTCGTTTTGTGGGTGAATGAGCAACTTGCCGTTTTCGTCTAGCGTAGCCAAAATAACGTCTTCAAAAGCAAGGTTGTGTTTTTGCATAACTTTCAAAACTGGCTTCACGTCAATTTTGTGATAGTCAACGTCTGCCTGTGACAACTTTCCGTCAACAACTATTGGCACCGGCAAAGTCGTTTCGTCTGTTTTGTTGGGGTCTGCTATTACCGACAGTTGCCCGTTTGTTTCAAAAATGGCATAAACAATCTGGTCAAGGCAAAAATATCCTGCCGCACGCATTGCCTGCAAAAGGTCGGTCATTTGCATGTTCATGCTTTTTAAGGCATCGTATTTTACACCGTTTTTGTCAATAACAGTAACTGGTGTGCCACTCACAACACCCTGAAACTTTCTGTTTTGTTTAGAAAGCAAAATTATTATCTGGTGCACAACGTACATTGTCAAAATGGATATTATGCCATAAGTTAGCGGAATAGATTTGTCTGCCATTGGTATGCATGCAAGTTCGGCAATGACAAGTGTTATTGCAAGTTCAAAAGGCTCCATTTCGCCAATTTGCCTTTTGCCCATCATGCGAATGACCAAAAGCAAGATAAAAAATATAAAAAACACACGGATAATTACAGTAAGCATATTGTTAATTTTGCCAAAGCAAAAACAAATTATACAAAAAGTCTTTACAACGTTAAATATTTTTTATACAATAAACAAAAAGCAAAGTAGGTTCAGCGCGTAAAGTGTTGCAGGATGGGAAGTTGCCTGCAAACGAAGGGTTATCCGCGGTGCTGGATTGCGTCCGTTGCAAAATAGCGAAAGCATATTGTTATGGACCTGCCTATTTTTCGTTAGGGAGGTTTTTTTATGGAAAAAAATGCAAAGTATATAACGTATCTTGCTACGTTTACTGCACTTGCAACTCTGGCAAACTGTTTTACCATTCCGTTTGGTGGTGGAACGAATTTTATCAGCCTTGTTTATATTCCTTGTTTTCTTGCAGGTATATTTCTTGGTCCAATTGCAGGTTTTGTCGTTGGTGCAATAGGTGACCTTTTGGGTATACTCATTATGCCGTTTGGCCCTTGGATGCCACTCATTACTTTGGCATCTGGCTTGCTTGGTTTTATTCCGGGCATTGTGTTTAAGGTTGTAAAAACAAAATATACAACGCTTAAATTGTTTGCAAGCATTGTTTTGTGTTTGCTCATCTGCACTGCAGGTCTCAACACGCTGGGCACTTTTTTGTTGTATGCAGTTGGTAAAAAAACGTTTTTCGTATATCTTGGTGCAAGGTTCCCGGTGCAATGTCTTATGGCGGCAATCAACTTTGTGATTATAGGTGCACTTATAAAAGTTAAGCCACTTGTAAAAATTCTTACAATAAAAAAATAACAAAAAACCGTTGATTATTTCAACGGTTTTGTTTTTTTGTTTTGTTGTAACTTTCTTTAACGTTTTTAATGAGCAGTGTGCATTCAGACGTGTTAAAGGTGGTTGCCAACAAAACGTATGCAAACACACAAATCGTGCAACACATGGCAAGCGACAGCGTCTGGTTGACCAAAACGTTGCAAAGGTTGCAAAAAGTGTATCCAACAAGGCCAGATAATAATGCAAATATGCACACTTGTGACAAAGTTACTGCAAAATTGCCTTGCAACCTGGTTGCTTTGCAAATTATGCGCACGTTTGCAATGCTTGTTATGGTCATGCCAATGCCTGTTCCAACGACAAGGCAGTTTGGTCCTATATATTTTGGCAAAAACCACAAACACAAAATCATGCACAACCCACCGGCAAAATAACTTACTAAACTTTTATATTCCAACCCAAGCGAGTTTTGCAAATTGGTTGTGAGTGACGCCACGCCTAAAGGTATCATTATCCAGCAACATTCTCTCACGTATATTCCTGCTTTGGCATTTGCAAAAATCATGTCACAAATTTGTGGAGCAAAAGCTATATAAACGCCAATTGCAAGACCACCAAACAAAAAGGTGTAGTCAATGGCTTTTTTAAGGTGACTTTGCACTTTTTCGTTTTCGCCTTTTTTTGCGTTGCCCGATATCTCGGGCACAAGGGTGGTGGATATTGCAGACGTGAATATGATTGGAAAGGCAATCAAAGGCAAAACCATGCCTGTCAAAATGCCATATTCTGCCATTATAACGTCGTTTGTGTAGCCAACCTGTGTCATTCGCAGGTTAAACAAAAATGCAATAACTGTGGTAAAAAAACTGCCTGCAAGTCTTATGCCTGATACTGGCAAAGCACTTTTAAGAGTTGGAAAAAAATGACCTTTTGGGTTGGCAAATTTTCCACCGCAACTTTTATAAAAAACAAAAGATAAAAACGACGTTATAACGCAAGACAGCGAATATGCAAGACAGGCACGCAAACTGCCCTGATATTGGGTGAAAAATCCTTCAAAAATTATCAGGGCAAAAACAATGCGAATTACAATGTCTATTATTTCAAGACTGCTGTGTTTTATATATTCTTTTTTGCCCCACAAAGCCCCACGAAAACAAGCATAAACTGCATTTGACAAAGCAGCAGGCAACAAAAACAAACTCATTGCTGCAACCTGGCTTGAATTTGCAAGTTTTTCGAGCAAGGGTTTGTTGATTAAAAAAACAAAACAAACCAAAAGTGACAAAACAACTGCAATCACAAGCCCTGCGCTAAGGGCAGAGTGCTGACTGTTTGTGTCGCCAATTGCATCAAACTCGGCAACACGCCTGCCAAGCACAAAAGGCAAACCACTTGCAGAAATTGCGACCACAAGATTGGCAATATTTAGCGAAACCTGATACCACCCAAGCCCTTGTGCGCCGATTGCACGTGACAAAATTATTGTATATACAAAACCCCCGATCTGGTCTATTGCAGAAAACAAGGTTATGCTCAGCACTGTTTTATATACGTTTTGACTATATTTTTTCTCCACGATTTATATTATTCTTTCTGTAAAAAGAATAGTATAAAAACAAATTCTAAATAATGAAAAAACATCAAATATTTTTCATTATTAGTTGCTAACGATAATATTTTTTAGTATAATTGTGTTTAATAAATGGAGGAACAAATGATAACAATCAAACAAATTGATCCACATAACAAAAAACTCATGAAAATCTGGGCAGATTTTCCAAACAAATTATATAAAGATTGTCCATATTACGTGCCATATCTTTTGGGTGACGAAATTGGTCTTGCAAACCCAAAAAAGAACGTAGCTTTCGATGAATGTGATGCAAGATATTTTCTTGCTTATAAAGGTGACGAAGTTGTTGGCCGTGTTGCAGGCATCATCCAACACCGTTCAAATGATAAAGAGGGCGTAAAACGCGTTCGTCTTAGCAGGCTTGACTTTATAAACGATTTAGAGGTTGTAAAAGCGCTCACAAAGGCGGTAGAAGACTTTGGTGCAGAAATGGGTGTGGATACAGTTCATGGCCCATATGGCTTTAACGACCTTGACAGAGAGGGTATGCGTAGTGACGGTTTTGACAAACCTGCTACTTTTGCAACAAACTATAACTACGACTATTATTTGCCACTTGTTGAACAATGCGGTTACAAGGTAGAAAACGTTTGGCACGAATATAAAATTTTCGTTCCAGAAGTTTTGCCAGACAAAGTTGTTCGTGTTGCAGAAATTGCAAAAAAACGTTATGGTCTTTACGTTCCAAAAGAAAAAAGTTTAAAGGTGTTTATCAAAAAATATCTTACTCAGCTTTTTGACGTATACGACGAAGCATACAGCGTTTTGCCTGGCACAATGCCAATTACTCCTGCAATGAGAGAGCAACTTAAAGACCAGTTTAAACAGGTTATCAACAAAGATTACGTTGCAGTGGTTCTCAATCCTGACGGCGACGTTGTTGCGCTTGGACTTGCATTCCCATGTTTGCGCAAAGTGTTTACAGGCAGCAAGGGCAGACTTACAATCAAAACAATTTTGCGTTTGTTTAAAGAAAAAGCACACACAACCGAGTTGGAGTTTGCAATTATTGGAGCCTTGCCAGGCTGGGACAAAAAGGGTGCAGCGGCACTTTTGTTGCAGGCTATGCACGAAAACATGGTTCGTGACGGAATTAAAGTTGCGGAGTCAAACCCAGAGCTTGTAACAAACCTTAAAGTGCAGTCGTTGTGGAATATGTTCGAACGCGAACAACACAAAAAAGACGTTACAGTTATCAAATATCTCACAGACAAACCTTATAAACGTGATGAAATTGAACAAATAAACGAACAATAACAAAACAAAAAAGCCTTCGGTTTCGAAGGCTTTTTTAATATTATTTTTTTCTTTTTATCATAATAAAAACAAATAACAGCAAATGTATGACAAACAAACTGCCACCAATTGCAAGGCAAATTATGCCAGCATTTTTGTCAGAAACAGGGGCTTCTGGGTCAAGCAGAATGCTCGCACCAATAATAACGAGCATTGCAATGGCAAAGGTTATCACTGCACACAAAACTTTTAAAAAGCGTGTCATTTTTTCGCCAAGCTGTTTTTCCGGAACAAGCATCATCATTGCTTCCATATAAAGTTCCATTACAAATTCAATAACAAATTCCATATTTAAATTATATCAAATTGCATTTTGATTGTAAACATAAAAATAAAAAGGCAGGTTTTAAACCTGCCTTAATTATTTGTTATTATTTTTTGTAATCAGGTTCTTCTGGAGCTTCTACTACTTTTTGAGTTTGAACTTTTTTAAACTTTTTGTAGATAACTGCAATAAGGAAGATGATTACTGCGAAAGACAAGATGAGTGAAGAGAAGAGCAACCAGTTGATTGGTTCAACAACTGTTTTGTCAGTGTTGTCGTCTGAATCGTCTTCAACGTCAACGGCACCAGTTTCGTCAACGTAAGAGAAATCTCTTACCCAAACGTTTTCTTTAGTTGTTTCGTATTTAACTTCTACAACTTCTTTTTCTGTTGTAGCGTTGCCGTTTTCATCTTTAATGAAGTCTTCTGTTTCTGTTTTTGTAAACACGTTTTCACGTTCTACAATTGATTTAAATTCGTCAGCAGTAATGCTGTCTGCACTTGCCTGGTCAAATGCGATTACGCTGCCTGCAGCAGTAAGGCCTGACCATGCGTTGTTTTCAAACTTGGCATCTTTGCTGCCAGCCCAAAGTTCCAAAGAAACTTGTTTTGCTTTGTCGCCAGTTTTGATAACAAAGTTATATTTAGTGTAGCCACCAGTTACAAAGTCGTTCCATGCAAAATATTTATCTTCGTCAAGAGTAGCAACTTTAAAGCTTTGTTCAACGTCACCAGTGAGATAAACGTTTGCTGTTGCGCCGTCACTTACTTTTGCAAGCACGCTGATTACGTATTGGCTGTTAGCTGGGATAGTAAAGCTGTTAGAAACAAAGCCTACTGCAGTTGCTTTAGCTGCATTGATCATCAAAATGTTGCTGCTGCCAGTGTGAGCAAACAATGTTTCGAGTTCTGATGCAGAAGCATTGTTTTTAGATTTAATGCCAAATTGAAGGTCGCTGTCTGCGTGTGGAACGTATTTATATTCGCCGTCAACCATTTGACGAGGGAATTCAACTGTCCAGCCGTTAGGGTCGTGTGAACCTTCGCCACTTGCGTTAGAAACAGGTGCATCAAAGCTACCGTTTGTGATAAGACCTGTGCTGCCGCTTGTTGACAAAGCTACTTTTGCAAGGTTGCTTGTTGCAGATGCATTGTTATATTCGCTTGGGAAAATTTCTCTGAGTTCAAACTCTGTTACGTAGAGTTTGCCAGTTGTGTCTACGTCAGAAATTGCAGGTTGATATCCGTTTTGTTCGCTGTATACCAACTGACCAAGTGAAAATACAACTTCTGCTTTATAGCTTGTGTTGTTGTCTGGTTTAAAGAGGAAGCTGAATTCTTCCCAACCACTGTTAAGGTCGCTTGAGCTTGTGCTTGTAGAAACAAGGTTGATTGATTTGTAATCTACAGTTTTGTTGTCTTCTGTTGTAAGACGAACGTAGAAATAAGCACCAGTTTCTTTCTTGAGGTCTTCTGTTTTAGCCCAGAAAGAAAGTCTGTAATATGGGCTTGCAGTAGATTGCTTGATTTCAAGTGTTTTTGCCAACTGCATATAAGTGCTCTTCAAACCACCGTCTGTGTTTTCAAGTTTATAAACAGGGAGTGTTTCGTGGTTATAGAAAGGCAAATCTTCAAGTTCGCCAATCATAGGAACAACGTCTTTAATTGCATTGTCTTTAGGTGCAATTGTTTCAGCGAACAAGTCTTTTTCGTTTTTGTGTTCAACGTAAGACTTTGTTTTTTCAATAGTTTCATCAAGAGTGCCTTCTGTTTTGGCGATATAGTCGGCTTTTTTGATTTTTTCTGCTTTTGCAAAGTCAAATTCTGCCCAACCTTCAACAGGGTCACTGCTTGTGCCAAGACCAACAAACAAATAGATTGTTTTGCTTGAAGTTTTGTTGCCTTCTACGTAGAAAGTATAGTCTTTCCATTCGCTGTGGTTAATGCCAGTAAATGCTCTTTCTGCTGCTTTGCTGTCAGATGCAGAAGTTTTAAATGAAATAAAAGCACCACCGTTAGCAACGTTTGTTCTTGCTCTTACAGTAATTTTAAGATAGCTGTTTGCAGGAACGCTGAAAGAAGATGAATATGCTCTTGTATCAGTTTCTGTTTTGTTATAAATCAACAAAACGTTTTTGTCTGAACTTGCATTATCTTTGTCTTCTGCCATGATAGCACTTACGTCGTCAGCATCAATACCGTTTGCCAAAAGGTCTTTTTCAACTTTTTCTTTACTGCTGTCTCTAAGACTGATAGAACCAGAAACTGCTTGAGAAACAGGTTTGTCTGTCAAAGACCAGCCATATGGATAATATGGTTGTTGCAAAGAAGTGTCTACTTTGCCGTTGTACAAAACTTTAGACAAATTGAACTCTTCGTTAGTGATTGTGCCAGAAAGTATAGTAGACGTTGGTTCTTTGTTTGTTTTTTCGTTGTAATAAACCGGAGTATAAGACGCAAACAAAATTGAAAGCGTCAAAACCAGCACAAAACAAAGAGAAACTGCAGACAACGTCCATGCTCTCTTTTTGAGCAATTTTGCGCGCGCTTCAGGAGAAAGGTTTTCGCGAGTGCTTTGCTTCTTTTCTTCCTGTTTTTGAGCGGCAGTTTTTGCTGAGGCAGGGATGTAATTGAGATTGTTTTTCTTCTTGCTCATTTTCCACCTGTATTAAAAAATAAAGATTTTTGTTTTTAAGGTGTTTTTCCTTTATAAAAAGGAGAAAATCACCAATGTACACTATTACAGTCTAAAGTATTGTAAATCATTTTGTTTAAAAAAGCAATCGTTTATATAAAGATTTGTTTTTTTATACCAAAAAATAAAAAAGGTGATTTTATGGATAAAAACAAGTTAAAATTGGTTGCAACAGGCGGTGTTGTGGGGCTGATAAATGGTTTTATGGGTGGTGGTGGAGGCATTTTTGTTGTTCTGGCACTCACTTTAATTGTCGGCATGCAACAAAAATATGCACATGCAACGGCAATTTTAATCATTTTGCCCGTGAGTGTGGTTTCTGCCATAGTTTATATAGCGGGTGGAAACGTAAACTGGCTAATGACGCTTTTTGCTACCATAGGTGTTGTAACCGGTGGTTTGGTTGGTGCATTTGCATTAAAAAAGATAAACGACAAATGGCTGAGGCTTGTTTTTTCTGTCATTTTGTTGCTTGCAGGGGTGCGAATGTTTTTTTAAATCAGGTTAATTTGGCATTCTCTCGCGCACGCACGTGCACACGTATATATAATAGGTGACTTTTATGAAAATTTTTTTAACGATTCTTTTTGGTTTTATTGCCGGTGTGGTTGGCGGAAT
>JAFVQA010000185.1 GCA_017505015.1 Clostridia bacterium | reverse complement strand
TGGATTTGTTGAAGGAACAAAAACCAAAACGGTCAGGCATGCCAATAAAACTGCAAAAATCTTTTTCATATTTTATATTTTAGCAAATTTTTTCCGTTTAGTAAACTACTGCAAATTTTTTGTGCCTTTATATTTAAAATAAATATAAAATTTTTAATAGTGACAAACTGTTGTCATTATTATATGATATAATAAAGTCAAAAACACGAACAAATGTTCGAAAAATATGGCACAAAAGATTGATTTTGCCATGGTTGACATTTTATAATAATGCTGCAAAAGGCAAACACCTTTTTTCAATCCCACAAAAAAAGGTTGTGTCGGTCAAAGCCCCGTCAGACCGGCAAGTCAAATATAAAAAGGAGAAATTATGTACAGGGTTTTTGCAAAAACAATACTCACGGCATATTCGTCGTTGGAGCTTGTTTCAAACCAGATAGACGTGCTTGTGCGTCGACGTGTATCAGCAGGATATTGTGCAGGAGATTGCAGTTGCATCAGTGCACAACGACAAATAGAAGAGATTGTAACGCTTATGAACAAAAAAGCAAATCTCATCAATTTAAAATTGCTTGCAGACGAAGTTCTGGCGTCAATGGATGGGGCAAACAAAACCATTTTGACAGACAGATATATTAAAAAAATCAAATGGCAACAAACAATGGAGCAAATGGGCTTTAGCAAACGCACGTTTTTTCGCAGAGTTGAAAAAGCGCACGAGTCTTTTGCCAAAGGCTGTTTTGCACGAGGATACGACCAGAAATGGTTTGAAGAAAACTATTTTGACCAAAGCTGGATAAAAGATATTTTCAACCACTATGAGACAAAACAAAACAATTCAAAAAACAAATAAAGAGCATTGCAAAGGCATTGCTCTTTTTGTTTTGGTTATATTACAGCGACAAACTTTAAAAACAAACGGCAAAGTTACAGCAAGTCAAGGTCGTCAAAAGTGTCGCTTTCACTCATATATTTTGGTTTTGGCACATGTCTGTTTGACGTTCGTTTTTGTGGCAAAAACATTATCAAAACAATGATGACCGCCGGAATGCAAACAAGCAAAATCAAAATTGCTTCAAATGGTAAACTTTGTTTTGTGTTTTGTGTTTGTTCGTTGTCTGTCTGGTCAAGATCTGGCTCAGGTTGTGGTTCGGGCACGTATATTGGCGTTGGGTGCAATGCAATGAGCAAAGGCGAAAGTTGCCTGCTTTGCACGTAACCAAAATCATTTTGATATTTCACGTAATACCAGCTTGGGTTGTTCCAAGACTTGCCATAAAAACAAACGTTTTGTCCGTTAAAAGCAACGCCAATGTCTTCGCCATAAACATTTGGTTGTGCTTTCAAAATGGCATTGCTTTGGTTTACCGTCAAAATTTCTGTCGGATAATATGGCAAAACAGGTGGGGTGGTGCACGGCACAACTTCGTTTGCTTTTACGTATCCGCAAATTTTAACAAAACCGTTAACGTTGTCGAAAATTTCTGCCTGCAGAAAATTGTTGGTGCTTGAAATTGCATAAATATAATAGGTTTTTTCAAGCAAAAACAATTTGTTGTTGTCTGTGTCTACAGGCTGTTTATAAAACACCACGTTTTCATTTTCTACACGATACCAACTGCCAGACAAAGCACTTGCATTGCAAGGCAACAATAATATGGCTAAATATATCACACAAAAAACAGAAAAAATTTTTTTCATAATACTTTCCTCGCAAGGCAAAGTATAAAAAAACAAAAACAACGCTTTATAGCAAAAAATGCAAAAAAACATCAAACTGTGGAGAAAACCAAATGAACGATATAAAAACAAAGCTCGCCGAGATAGAAAATGAAATTTCAAGGCGAAAAAAACTAAAACTCAACTGTTATAACAATGGTGACAAAATTCACAAAAAACAGTTGGAGTTTCACAAATGTCAAAAACGCAACAGGTGGGTGTTTGGTGGCAATCGCAGTGGAAAAACAGAGTGTGGTGCAGTAGAAACGGTGTGGCTTGCAAGGGGAATTCACCCATACAGACAAAACAAAAAAAACGTGAGTTGCTGGGTTGTTTCGTTGTCAAATCAGGTGCAACGTGACGTTGCCCAGCAAAAAATTTTGTCATATCTCGACCCAACGTGGATATCCGACGTATCAATGCTTTCGGGCAAAAAAACAAGTCTTGAATATGGCGTTATTGATTATATAACCATAAAAAACGTGTTTGGTGGCACAAGCAAAATAGGGTTTAAAAGTTGCGAGGCAGGTCGTGAAAAATTTCAGGGCACAAGCCTGGACTTTGTGTGGTTTGATGAAGAACCACCAAAAGACATATATGACGAATGCAAAATGCGTGTGCTTGACAAAAAGGGCGAGATTTTTGGAACAATGACACCACTGAAAGGACTCACTTTTATTTATGACGAAATTTATCTTAACAAACACGGGTCAGACGAAGTGTGGTGCACTTTTATGGAATGGGCAGATAACCCGTATCTTGACAAAAACGAAGTTGACGAAATGACTTCTACTTTGTCACAAGATGCATTAGACAGTCGCAGATACGGCAGGTTTTCGTCTTCTGTCGGTCTGGTATATCCTGAGTTTGACCCATCTGTGCACGTAATTGACCCGTTTGATATTCCGCCCGAATGGCAAGACGTTATGTCTATCGACCCAGGGCTTAACAACCCGCTCAGTTGCCATTGGTATGCAGTTGACTATGACGGAAACATTTACGTGGTAGACGAACATTATGACAAGGGAAAAGACATTTATTGGCATGCAGACAAAATAAAACAAAAGTGTCAAAGGTTAAACTGGCATACCGACAGTTTTGGCAAATACGTTTCACTTATTGATTCGGCAGCAAACCAACGGACTCTGGCAAGTAGCAAATCTGTTGCAGAACTGTTTTGCGAAAACGGCATAACGGTAAACACAAAGGTCAACAAAGACGTGTTTTCTGGCATAAACAGGGTGAAAGGCTATCTTATGTCGGCAGAGGGAAAGCCACGTTTGTTTATTTTCAGGCACTGCATAAATATGATTCGCGAAATAAAGTCATATTGGTGGAGCGAAAATGATATGCCAAAAAAAATTGACGACCACAGCATGGATGAATTGAGATATTACGTTTGTTCAAGGCCAGAGGCAACAAAACAATCAAAACAAAAAACAACCATTCAAAAAGATAAAGACACTCTGCTAAGAAGGTTAAGGTGCAAATGAAAAGCGTAAACCAAAAACTCAAAAAGGCACTCGTTAAAAAGGCTGTGGGTTACGTCGCCAAAGAATGGGTAGACGAACTTGCTGTTGACAAAGAAACAGGCGAAATGACTGTGGTTAAACGCAAAATAACAAAAAAGCAAGTTCCGCCAGACCTTAATGCTGCAAAACTGCTTTTTGAAATTACAGGTGAAAAACAGTTTGACGTTGCGTTTATGAGCGACGACGATTTGCAAAACGAAAGACAAAAATTATTGAATATTTTAGAGGAAAACAATGATAAAACAAATTAACGAAAAAATGATTTGCGACGTTAAAGGTTGCAAAAATTCTGCATCAGGCTGTTTTGAAATAAAGGGCTTTTTAAAAAGGATTTATCTTTGCAGTGAGTGTCAGCAAAAACTGCATAAAAGCATTTCTAAAAACTTTGTCAGCAAAAGCCCAAAAAACAAAATATCGTCTGTGTTAGATGAAAAACAAGGAGTAACAAGTGACAGATAACGTTTTTTATGAAGATATCGTGAACGAGGTCAAAAAAGATTTTGTCGCAAGGCAGGAAATGAGGCGACCTTATGAACTAACGTGGCAACTGAACATGAATTTTCTCATGGGCAACCAATATTGCAACGTAAACGGACGTGGCGAAATTGAGCAAGACGAAAAATATTTTTTCTGGCAGGAGCGCGAGGCATACAACCACATTGCACCTATCATCGAAACAAGGATAGCAAAACTTGACAAGGTGCGACCAAAAATAATTGTGTTGCCATTCAGCGACAGCAGTGACGATGCAAATGCAACCGAGATATCGCAAAAAATTCTTTCATCGGTAGAACAAAACGAAAACTTGTCTAAAAAAATTTCGCAGGCAACAACGTGGAGCGAAACGTGTGGCAGTGTTTTTTATAAAATCACGTGGGACAAAACAAAAGGTCAAAAAATTGGTGAAACAGAGGGGCAAACAATTTTTGAAGGAGACGTAGATATCAGCGTGTGTCCGCCCTTCGAAATTTATCCTGACAGCAACGTGTCTGCTGGCATAGACGATTGCCAGTCAATTATTCATGCAAAAGCATATTCTGTGCAAGAGGTTAAAAACAAATGGGGTGTCGACGTAACAGGTGGTGACGTGCAGATTTTTGCGCTTGACGGTGCAATAAGCCTTGGCGGCCTTGGCTATTCGTCATCTGCTCCAAACGTTATTTCGCAAACAAAAAAAGACACGGTTGTGGTTATAGAAAAATATATTCGTGCAAACAAAGATTTTCCTGATGGCAGGCTTGTTATCGTGGCGGGCGACAAATTGTTGTTTGACGGCCCATTGCCATATATCAACAGAGAAAACGGCGAACGTGGTTTTCCTTTTATCAGGCAGGTTTCGCAAAACGTTGCAGGTTGTTTTTGGGGCATGAGCATTATTGACAGGCTTATTCCAATCCAGCGTTCATACAATGCAGTTAAAAACAGAAAACACGAGTTTTTAAACAGAATTTCTATGGGCGTGCTCACCGTTGAAGATGGCTCGGTAGACGTAGACAACCTGCAGGAAGAAGGCTTGTCACCAGGAAAGGTGCTTATTTATCGTCAGGGCAGCGAACCACCAAAGGTTATGGACAGTGGCTCTGTGCCTATTGAGTTTACTTATGAAGAAGAAAGGCTCATTAACGAATTTATGGTTATCAGTGGCACAAGTGAACTCAGCCGAAACTCTGCAACGCCAACAAACGTGACGAGTGGTGTGGCGTTGCGTCTTTTGATTGAACAAGACGATTCGCGACTTGCATCTACTGCAGATGAAATTCGCTTTGCCATTAAAGAATTGGCTCAAAACGTTTTGCGTTTGTACAAACAGTTTGCATTTATGCCACGCATTGCAAGGGTGGTTGGCAAAAACAACAAAATAGACGTGTTCAGTTTTTCTGCCAACGACGTTGTGAGTGATCAGGTTGTCATTGACACTCAAAACGAAAACGACGACACAACTGCACAAAGACGAAGCATGATGTTCGAGCTTTTGTCAAAGGGTGTGCTTTATGACAAAGAAGGCAAACTTGACGAAAAAACAAAAGGGCAGATTTTGGCTTTGTCTGGCTTTGCAAACTGGCAGACAGATGCAAGTCTCTCTGACCTTCATCGCAAAAGGGCAATAGAAGAAAACATTACTATACAAAGTCACGAGCAAAATGCACTTGATATCGACGACCACAAAATTCACGTTGACGAGCATATTCGTTTTGCACTTGGCGACGAGGGCAGACATATCAAAAAAGAACATTTTGACCGAGTGATAAAACATATTGCATGTCACAGACAAAAAATGGAGGCGCAAAGTTGAATTATCTTGAAGAAAATAAAACCGAGAACACAGTTGAAAAAAAAGACGATAAAAATAC
>JAFVQA010000184.1 GCA_017505015.1 Clostridia bacterium | reverse complement strand
CGTGGACCGACCGCGACAGTTTGTTTATTGCTCCTGCAATGGAACAAATTGCCCCCGACAGTAGCTTTACTCCATCGCTTTCTTGGATTGGAGAAGCATGGGATAATGTCAGTGGTGGCTCAAAAACAGGTTCTGTTTACGATAGTCTTTTCACACTCGGCTTAGAGCAAGACCTTTCAAAATTAGGTAAAGCCGACAGCAAATGGGGCTCGCTTGGCATTACAGCGTTTTGGTATGCACAGTCGAAAAGACTCGATGATTGGCAAGGTAGATATGTCGGCAACGCTGGGCAAACTGCAAGCAACATATTCTCAAGCGATATGGTTAGAGTTTTTGAGATTTATTATAAAAATGAATTTGAAACCGAAAATGGAACATTTGGTTTCCGTGTAGGTCAGCTTGCTGCCGACGAAGATTTTATGGGAATGGATTATTCCGACTTATTTTTGAATGCAAATTTGGGTGCAATCCCTACAAATGCTTGCATGGAATTAACTGATGGCTCGTTTGCGTTTTCGCAATATTCTTTAGCAACACTTGGTGCTACTGTTTACTGGAGCAACGATAAGCTCGATGCAATCGTTGGTATTTACAATGGCATTGCTGGCAAAGATTCTGTCGACAATCATGGCTTTGATTACAATCTTCATGACATCGCAGTTTGGTACCAAGTTGGAATGAGCTACAAGCTTCTTGGATTGAATGGTCGTGTTCAATTTGGTGGAAATTATCTCAGTGGTGATTTTGAAAATAAATACGATGGCTCGCTTGTAAGCGACTTTTATTCATTCTACATCGGCGTTCAGCAAGATCTTATTGCCGACTCGGAAAGCAATGCGATTTTGGGTGGTTTTGTAAGAATGGCTTACACACCGAAAGAAGAAATTTCTGGTTGCGACAAATACATAGATTGTGGTTTGAATTGGTTTGGGCCATTACCTAATCGCAAAGACGATATTCTTGGCGTTGCGTTCTCGGCTATGAAAATTGGCGAAGATAATTACGAGTACGACAACCTTATCGAACTGACATATCGCGCCCAACTAACACCTGCAATTGCAATTCAGCCTGTATTCCAAACATACCTGAACGCAAAAGACGAAACTGGCGATACAAACGTAGCATACGTTGTAGGAGTGCGTGCCGAAGTAAATTTTTAATTGAAAAATCTTCAACAAGCAAAAAGAGTGGTGAATTCGCCACTCTTTTTTTGGTTAACTGTTTATGAAGAATGTTTTATTAGGCTTCAAAAATTGCTTGAATTGTATACGCAAAATTGCATACTCAAAAATACTATGGTACTAACATTCGGAGAAATTATGTTGCGTCTTTGTCCTCGTGGTAAAGACTTACTTTTACAATCGTTCCCAGGAAAGCTTGAAACATCTTTCGGAGGAGCAGAAGCAAACGTTGCTGTTAGCTTGTCGATGCTTGGGTTGCCAGCTCGCTACATAACAGCTATGCCAAATAATCAGATTGCACAAGCTTGCCTTATTCAACTTCGTGGATTAGGTGTTGATGTCGATAGCGTAAAAACTGTCGAAGGCTCGCGTTTGGGTGTTTACTATGTTGAAAGTGGCGCAAACCAACGTCCAAGTAAGGTAGTTTACGATCGTGCTAATTCGGCAATTGCTACAACAAAGTTTGAAGATTACAATTTTGAAAAAGCTTTAGAAGGTGTAAAGCGTGTTCATATTAGTGGTATAACTCCTGCTATTTCAGAAGTCGCAGCCGATGCCGCAATAAAGCTTGCACGTCTTGCAAAAAGCAAAGGCATAAAAATTTCGTTCGACCTAAACTTTAGAAACAAACTTTGGAAATGGCGTGAAGGCATTGATGCACGCACATTGGCACGCGAGGTTGTTCCACAAATTTTAGAGAATGTCGATTTAGTTATCGGCAATGAAGAAGACGCTTTCGACGTACTCGGCATAAAATCGGGTGGTAGCGATGTTCATTCGGGCAAGCTCGACTTTGACGCATACGCAAATACTGCACGCGAAATTGCAAAACGTTTCAGCTCGGTAAAAAAAGTTGCGTTCACCTTGCGTGAAAGCTTTTCGGCATTCCACAACAACTGGGGTGCAATTCTTTACGATGTGGAAAGCGATAAATCTGTTTTGGCACCAACTCGCGACGGAGCTTACAAGCCTTACGAAATTAAGAATATCGTTGACCGTGTTGGTGGTGGCGACTCGTTCGCAGCAGGCTTGATTTATGGCTTAGACAGTGGTGATTTCTCAAACGATAGCGACGCGTTAGAATTCGCAGTTGCATCGTCGTGCCTTGCACATTCGATAAATGGCGACTACAACTTTGTGCCTAAAGCCGATGTATTGGCACTTATGAAAGGCTCGGGTTCAGGCAGAGTTCAACGTTAAGATTTTTTACAAACGCAATGAGAAAAATTTCTTGTTGCGTTTTTTGTCAATATGGAAAGTTCGCATAAAAAGTTTCAAAAAATAGATTTGCTTTGCATATTTGTTTTGGTATGCATTTGTAGCTGGATTTTGTTCTCGGTTATAACTCGCAAAAAAACCGACG